>CAZPDR010000110.1:0-3618 GCA_964585495.1 uncultured Candidatus Bathyarchaeia archaeon | reverse complement strand
GTGCGCTACTTCAAGAAGGGCATAAGGGCTCTGGGCGTGGCCGAGTGCTTCAGGCGCGGGGTCAGCAGGCACTCCATCCTGGCTGGCGTGGTCATGAGGGCGGACATGATAATAGATGGCTTCTCCCTGGCCACGGCCACGGTGGGCGGTCTAGATGCCACGGAAGCCGTCCTCAGGCTCTACGGGCGCCTCGGCCGCAAGGACGTGAACGTCATCATGCTGAACGGGTGCGTGATAAGCTGGTATAACGTGATAGACCTGCACGAGGTAGCCGAGCGGGCCGGGAGGCCCGTGATATGCGTTACCTACGAGCCCTCGCCCGGCCTTGAGAAATACTTCAGGGAATACTTCCCGGAGGATTGGCGCGAGCGGTTGGCCATCTACGAGCGCAACGGCCCTAGGACGCCCGTGGTGCTCAAGACGGGCCACAGGGTCTTCGTGAGGGCCATCGGCCTAGAGGACGAGGAGGCCATTCACGTGCTCAACCGCTTCACCCTCCACGGCTCCGTGCCAGAGCCCCTCAGGCTGGCCAGGCTCTTGGCCAGGGCCGCCCTTGCCTCGGCGGACGAGCTGGCCGCGGCCGCGGTCAGCCCATGAGCCTCCTCAACCGCGCCTCCACGACCTGCCTGGGCACGGCCCCCACCAGCCGGTCCACGGCCCTGCCCCGCCTGAAGAAGATGAGCGTGGGTATGCCCTGGACGCCGAAGGCCAGGGGCGTGAGGGGGTTCTCATCCACGTTCAGCTTGCCGAAGGCCACGCGGCCTGCGTAATCGCGGGCCAGCTCCTCTATGACGGGCGCCATCACCCGGCAGGGGAGGCACCAGGGGGCCCAGAAGTCCACGACGGCCAGCTCGTGCTCGCGGATGAAGCGCTCGAAGGTCTCGTCCGTGAGCTCCACGGGCCTGCTGAGCGCCTCCCTCCGCCTGGCCCGCCTTTCCCGCTCCTCCCGCTCCCTGAGGCGCCTCATGAGCTCCCTGAGCTTGGCCTCCCTCAGCCTCCGGAGCTCCTCGTCCTCCTCCGACACCCCTCCCACCCGCTACGGGAGGAGCGCTCGGGGGCGCTTAAAGGAGGCAGCAGCACGAGAAACACATTTCGAGCTCCTCAGGCACGTGGAGACAGCGAGCTCTGAGGTAGAGCCCCCCTGCCAGATATGGCTGGCTTCGGCATGCCGATGCCCTACGTGCCGGTGAGGGGGGCGAGGTGGCCATCTAGCCACAGGCCGCGTGGAAAGGGAGAAAAAGGGAGCTGGAGAGCGCCTAGAAGATCGTCAGCCTGTCCATGGGATAGACCACGGCCTCCTTGATGCTCTTCAGCCTCAGCACGGCCTGAAGCACCCTGGCCACGCCTATGCCGCAGCCGCTGTGCAGCTTGGGGGCCTCGTGCGTCCTCCAGAAGTCCAGATACCAATCCCAATCGCTGATGTCGCCTCCCTTTGCCACGAGGCGCTTGAACATGTCGCTCTCCAGCAGGCGCTCCACCAGCCTCCCATACCTGTGCTCCCTCTCGGCCGAGCCCACGGCCTCGCCAGCGAGAGGGAGCTCTAGGTCGGCCGAGATGACCACGCTCGGGTCAGCGGGGTCCTCGCGCATGTTGAAGAACTTCAGGTGCTTGGGCCAGTGCGTGATGAAGACGGGGCCCAGCTCGCCCGCCAGCAGCCTCTCGTGGTGGCTCTTCAGGTCATCGCCCCACTTCAGGTCGAAGCCGTGCTCGTTCAGCCACCTTATGGCCTCCTCATACCTCAGCCTCACGTAAGGAGGCCTGAAGGCCTCAAGCCAATCCTCCTCCACGCCGAAGGCCCTTAGCTCGGCCGCGCGCTCCTCCAGCACGCACCTCACGCCATACCAGATGGTGTTCTCTATGTGGTGCAGCAGCTCGTCGAAGCCGCCCACGTGCTCGAACTCGAAGAGGGAGAACTCCGTGAGGTGCCTGTCGTCCACGTCCGGCTCGGCCCTGAAGCTCCTGATGAGCGTGAAGACGCGGCCCAGGAACTGCGAGAGCACCTCAAGCTGGAGCTGCGCCGTCTGCGTGAGGTAGGCGTGCCTGCCGAAGTAGTCCAGCATGAACATGGTATCTATGTTCTCGCAGGCCCCCGTGGCCTTCGTGATGTGCGGCACCTGGACCTCGATGAAGCCAGCCTCATACATATACTCCCTGAAGCCCTTGATGAGGGAGTGCTCCACCTTGGCCAGCGCCGCCCTCTGAGCCCACCAGGCCGGCCCCAAGGAAGCCTTCCGGGGCTGCCCGGACGCCTTATTTAAGCCTTGCTGCCAGCAGGCGGTATACGGCCCCCCACGGAGGGGAACTGACGGCCCTCAGCCCCGAGCGCATCGGGCATGGGCTTCCACGACGCCCTTTAATTCCACAGGCCATCACACAGGCTCGTGAACTCCGGGACGCGCGAGGGGAGCTGGGAGGCAGACGATGTCTTGGCCAGGGTGGCGGCTCGGCTGGAGGCAGGGCGGGGCGGCTGCCACGTCATCTACGTGCGCAAGGAGGTGGTGGAGGAGCCCGAGCTGGGGCCAGAGGTGGGCCAGGTAGGCCTCCACGAGCTCCTGGTCGAGCGCCTGAGGGCCAGGGGCATCACGCGCCTCTACCGCTTCCAATACGAGGCCTACAAGGCCATCATGGCTGGCCGCGATGTCTTCCTCGTCTCCGGCGCGGCCACGGGGAAGACGGAGGCCTTCATCATCCCGGTCCTGGATAGGGCGCTCAAGGAGGGCGCTCGCTCGGCCATAGTTTACCCCACGAAGGCGCTCGCCAGGGATCAGGTGGCCCGCTTCTGGGGCTACGCCGTGCCCTTCCTCCTTCGCATGGACGTGTTAGATGGCGATACGCCCACGAGGGAGAGGGAGCGCATCTACGAGAACCCACCTCACGTGCTCATCACCAACCCCGACATGATACACTTCAGCATGGCCCGCTCGCACAAGTTCAGGCGCCTCCTGAGGGGCGTGAGCACGATCGTGCTGGACGAGGCCCACGTCTATGAGGGATCCTTCGGCTCCCACGTGCGCATGATCTTGGAGCGCCTGAGGGCCTACCTGGGCGAGGAGCTCCTCTTCGTGGCCAGCTCTGCCACCATAGGCAACCCGGGCGAGCTGGGGGAGCTCCTCTTCGACAGGCCCGTCCAGGTCGTGGAGGGGCGCCCGCGCAGGAGGGGCATAGCCTACCACGTGCTCGTGAGCTCTGGCACGCTGAGCCGCTGGACGGTGGCCGCCCGCCTCATGTGCCTCCTGGCCCGCTCGGGCCTCAGGTGCCTGGCCTTCGTGGACAGCCAACAGATGTGTGAGGTGGTGGCCCGCATCGCCAAGCGCGAGGGCGCGAACGTCATGGTTCACCGCGCGGGCCTGCTGCGCGAGGAGAGGCGCGAGGTGGAGGCCAAGCTGAAGGCAGGCGAGCTAGATGGCGTGGTGGCCACGCCCACGCTTGAGCTGGGCATAGACATAGGGCTCCTGGACGCGGTCGTGATGGTCGCTCCACCTCCCAGCTACGCCCGCTACCTCCAGAGGGCCGGGAGAGCTGGCAGGCGCGGTAGGCCCGGCTACATCTTCACCGTGCTGGCCGATGACCCCATAGACGCCTACTACGAGCGCGAGCCGGAGCGCTTCTTCGAGCAGG
>CAZPDR010000109.1:0-3619 GCA_964585495.1 uncultured Candidatus Bathyarchaeia archaeon | reverse complement strand
GGGATGCCCTCTCCAGGTGGAAGGTGATCATAGGCGGTGCCGCCCTCCCGAGGGGGCTGGCGCAGAGGGCGCGGGAGCTGGGCATCAGGGTCATGGCGGGCTATGGCCTCTCGGAGACCTGCCCTGTTCTCACCATAGCCGTGCTCAAGGACCACATGCTGGACTGGCCCGAGGAGAGGAGGCTTGACGTGGCCATCAAGACGGGCTTCCCATTACCGCTCGTAAAGCTCCGCGTGGTGGACGAGGAGATGCGCGACGTGCCGCGGGATGAGAAGAGCATAGGCGAGATAGTGGTGAGGGCGCCCTGGCTCACCCAGAGCTACTACAAGGATCCAGAGCGCTCCAAGGAGCTCTGGCGCGGCGGCTGGCTCCACACGGGCGACATGGCCGTCTGGGACGAGGAAGGCTACGTCATGATCACGGGCCGCTACAAGTTCATGATAAAGAGCGGTGGCGAGTGGATACCGCCCCTCAAGCTGGAGGACATCCTCTCCACGCACGAGGCCGTGTCCGAGGTAGCCGTGATACCCGTGCCCAGCTCCCGGTGGGGGGAGAGGCCCATAGCCCTCGTGGTCCTCAAGCCGGAGTTCAGGGGGAAGGTGAGCGAGGAGGACCTGAGGAAGCACATGGAGAAGGCGGTGGAGGAGGGCAAGATCGTGAAGTGGTGGATACCGGACAAGTTCGTGTTCGTGGACTCCCTGCCGAAGACGAGCGTGGGCAAGATAGATTACCTCAAGCTCATAGAGCAGTATAAGACCATGCAGCTGCCCTGAGGCAGCCGCGCGAGGCTCCCTTCTCCCGGTTTTTGTCCTCTTCTCGCTCTCCCCCGCTCTTCTAAAACGTATCTCTTGACTATGGCGCATGGGCGGGCTATACCAGCACGATGGTCATCCAGAGGGCGAGCACAACGGCCGTGTTACGGCTCACCCGCCTTGAGAGCTCCAATATCACGGCCGTAGCCAGCGCCCAGAGAAGGTTCACCACGTCAATGCCGTGCGGGCGGAGGAGGTGGGGTGGCGCCCAGATGGCCAGGAGGATGGCTAGACCGCCCCATCTGGCCCTGAGGGAGCCCAGCTCTAGAACTGTAGCGAGCCAGAGGCCCTCAGCTAAGTAGTAGGCCAGCGCCAAGGCATATCCGAGTGCCCCCGTGCCCACCTGCACGTAGAACCGATACTCCTCGTAGGCCTGGGGCGTCTCCCCGAGGAGGAGCGTGGGCACCAGCTCCATGGCCAGGGCAAGCGCTAGCACGGGCAGGAGCTTCAGCAGGCGCTCCCTATCGAGCTGGCAGAGACCCCTGAGCTGCTCACGCCAGGAGAGGCCGTGTCTGCGGCTGCACCTGACCACCACGTAAGAGCGCGTGGGCACGATGAAGGCATGGGCGACGAGCGTGCTCAGCCCCAGGGCCCGGGGGTTCTCCGTGAAGAACTGCCCGATGGCCTCCAGCACCGCTCCCCGCTTGGCCAGGTAGCCTATCCCCCCGGCTGACATCAAGGCCGCGAGCAAGCCGAGCAAGAGGCCGCCTATCTCTATGGCCAGGAGGCCCACCAGGACGAGCACCAGCAGGTCCTTGTGGTATTCCTCCATGTGCTTCCCCGGCCTTCGTGGGCACTCCTCATAAAAAGCTTCTGTGGGGGTGGCGGGCCCGCGGGGACTTGAACCCCGGACCTCCTGCTCCGCAGGCAGGCGCTCTATCCACGCTGAGCTACGGGCCCCCAGCAGGGCGGGTGTGGCGCCCACTTATATCTTTAATCTGGCCCAAGCCGGGCCACCAGCTCCATGCGCTCTTTCCTCAGCTCCTCCACGCCTAGCCCTGGCCCGCTTGGCAGTAGCCTCTCACCGCGCTCCACAGAGCTGCCGCCTTTAGCCACGATGTCCTCCGCCAACAGCAGGTCCGAGTCCAGGTCCGCGTGCTGGAAGACCTTCAGGGCGGCCGCCAGGTGGGTGCCAGCCGTTATGGCCAAGCGGCTCTCGCCTCCGCAGCCCACCATGAGGCCCACGCCCGCTGCCTCGGCTATGGCCGCCAGCCTGAGGGCCTCGGAGATGCCCCCGCACTTCATGAGCTTCACGTTTATCAGGTCCACGGCCTCGGCCTGAATGGCCCTGAGGGCGTCTCCCGGGCCCAGGACGGCCTCATCCGCCATCACGGGCGCGGGGCTTGCCCACCTCACCCGCGCTAGGCCGGGGAGGTCCTCTGCTGGCACGGGCTGCTCCACGAAGGCCACCTCCAGCCTGCCCAGCTCGCGCACGGCCTTGAGGGCCTCCTGGACCGACCAGGCCTGGTTGGCGTCCACGCGGAGCTCCACGGTCAGGCCAACAGCATCGCGCACGGCCCTCACGCGCTCCACGTCCTTCTCCACGCCCCCCTCACCGACCTTGAGCTTCAGGGCCCTGAAGCCGGCCTCCACGGCCTTGAGGGCATCTTCCGCCATCTCCTCAGGCTCCTTCAGGCTTATCGTGATGTCCGTCCGCACGCGGTCCCTGAAGCCGCCCAGGAGTTGGTGGAGCGGCCGCCCGGCCAGCTGGCCCACGAGGTCCCAGAGGGCCATGTCCACGGCCGCCCTCGCTGCTGGGCACCTGGGCGCGAGCTTGAGCGCGAGCTCCCTCAGCACCTCCCTCCTCAGGGGGTCGCTGCCCACCAGCTCCCTCCCAAGGGCCTTGAGGGCCATCAGAGCATCGCCCAGAGTCTCGCCCGTTACCTTGGGCAGGGGAGCGCACTCGCCCAGGCCCCTCAGCCCCTCATCGGTGGCCAGCTCCACCACCAGGACCTGGGCCCTCGCGCTCTCGCCCAGGGCAGTCCTAAAGGGCTCCCTGTAGGCCAGCTCGGCCCTCCAGATGCGCACGCCCGTTATCCTCATGCCCACCGCCCGCCCAGCACATGCCATCCCCCGGAAAATCATTTTTAGGCCCCGCGCCTTAGCTACGGGCAGGTGGGAGGGAATATGGTGAAGAAGACCATAATCTTGGGCGCGGCTGGCCGGGATTTCCATACGTTCAACGTGAAGTATCGGGATGACCCAGACCGGCAGGTGGTGGCCTTCCTGGCCACGCAGCTCCCCGGCATAGGCGATAGGCTTTACCCGCCCGTGCTGGCTGGCCCACGATACCCGGAGGGCATAAGGATCTACGACCGGGGGAAGAAGCCCCTGGCCGAGCTGGCGCGGGAGCTGGGCGCTGATGAGGTCGTCCTGGCCTACAGCGACCTCACGTACGATGAGGTGCTCAGGGAGGCCTATGAGGCCTTCATGGCCGGCCTGGACTTCGTGCTCCCCAACCCGCTGGACACCATGCTGGAGGCCCGGAAGCCCGTGATATCCGTCTGCGCCGTGAAGACGGGCTCGGGCAAGAGCTCCGTGGCCAGGCGCATCGCGCGGATACTGCTCTCCAGGGGCCTGAGGCCCGTTGACGTTCGGCACCCCATGCCCTACGGCCGGAGGCTGGAGGAGCAGGTGTGCCAGGTCTTCCGCACGCTGGAGGACGTGGACGCGCAGAAGTGCACCATCGAGGAGCGGGAGGAGTATGAGCCCATGCTCAGGCTGGGCGTGCCCGTGGTGGCTGGCGTGGACTACGGGCGCGTGCTGGAGGCGGCCGAGGAGCTGGGGGACATCATCATCTGGGATGG
>CAZPDR010000108.1:0-3687 GCA_964585495.1 uncultured Candidatus Bathyarchaeia archaeon | reverse complement strand
TAGAGGGCACACTAGTGAATGAGGGCGCGCTCCACATAGGCACGGCCGCGGCCAGGGCCCAGATGGGGTTAGACAACCCCGTGGAGAGGGGCTTCCATCCCGAGGAAGGCCGGGAAATCCCCTACATACCTGGCTCAAGCCTGAAGGGCGTCCTGCGCTCCACGGCCGAGAGGCTGGTGCGCTCTGGCCTGCTGGGTGAGGACAGGTGGGTCTGCGATCCCTTTAATCGTGAGGACAAGCGGAAGGAGGACGAGAAGGGGCCATGCGTGATATGCCAGATATTCGGTGGGGGTGGTGAGCGGAGGAATAGGATCGCCAGCCACGTGATCGTCTATGACGCCTTCCCCGAGGACCCGGATAGCGTGAAGGTGAGGACGCGCGCCCGGGTGGCCATAAGCAGGCTGAAGGGTGGCGCGGCTGGCGGGAGGCTCTTCAACGTGGAGCTCGTGGAGCCGGGCGCTAGGTGGAGGTTCCGCATGAGGATCATCAACATAGACCTAGGGGACGAGGAAGACGAGAGGGCCAAGGTGCTGAGAGAGCTGCTGAAGCTTCTAAGGAAGGGCCTCCTCCATGTGGGCGGCGGGAGGAGCGTGGGTTTAGGCCGCGTGAAGCTGGAGAAAGCCGAGGTCTTGATATACAAGATCGAGGGCGGCACGCTGAGGGGGCCGGAGAGGGAGAGCTTGGACGCTATAATAGGTCTCCGGGGGTCGTGAGCGTGGAATGGGTTCTGCACCACAAGCTCATACGCGAGGTAACGCTCAACGCCTCCGTAGAGGCCCTTGAGCCCCTCCGGGTCGGCGTGGGGAGGGCGACCACCGTTACATCGCCCACGGACCTGCCCGTGGTGAAGCTGCGCGTGGGGGAGAGGGAGGTGCCCGTGATACCCGGCAGCAGCTGGAAGGGCGTCTTCAGGTCCACGGCCTACAAGCTGGCCCTCGTGAGGAACGTCGGCCACACGCTCTGCACGGGCCTCGCTGGCCATGGGGAGGGAGCCCTTTGCTTCGATCGCGAGCTAGAGGAGGGCCAGAGGCTGGGCGTCTTAATAGACGGCCTTGAACAGGAGGGGACAGCGAAGGCCTTCAGGAAGGCGGCTGAACTCATCATGAAGCACGCCTGCATCCTGTGCAAGGTGTTCGGCTCCGTGGGGTACGCCAGCCACGTCTTCTTCGCGGACTCCCTGCCCAAGAACGGCCGTTACAGGCTGGGCTACAGGGCCATGGTGGCCCTGGACAGGCGCACGGGCACGGTGGCACGAGGCCCCTTCACGCCCGAGTTCGTGGAGCCGGGGAGCGTCTTCACTTTCGAGCTCAGAGCCGTGAACCTCCCGAACTACGCGCTGGGCCTCCTGGCTGACGTGGTCTTTGAGATACAGGCTGGCCGGGTGAAGGTTGGCGGCTTCAAGAGCCGCGGCTTCGGCCGCGTCCACTTCACAGGCATCACCCTGGACGTATACGATTACGGGCTGGGCGGGCGCCCGGAGAACAGGCTGAGGTCTCTTGACGAGTTCGACAAGGAGGTCAAAATCGAAGGAGAGCCCTGGGCCAAGCACGAGGACGCCCTCGCGCTCCTAAGGGCCCTCCAGGAGGTGTGGATTGAGGTTGCACCTAAGCTCAGGCCCTAGGGCCAGCCAGGCCTTCTTCACCCCCCGCCACGAGCTCAAGAACAGGCTATCCGGCACGCTGGCCCTTGAGGCCGAGGCCAGGAGCTACCTCCACATCTGGAGCGGCAGGGCTCGTGTGGAACTCGACCTGAGCGGCATGAGGCCCGACATGCCGAGGGCCGAGCTGGCAAGAGCTCTTGAGCGCAGGGCCGAGGAATTAGCCAGGAGAGCCATCGTGGAGCCGGCGGAGCTGGTCTCCTATGGAGAGCAGCTGGTGATACCTGGCTCAAGCCTGAAAGGGGCCATCAGGGCGAGGCTGGAGCTCCTGGGCAGGGACGCTGGCGCCTGCTTCGCGATACAGGGCAGGCGCGATTACCGGCCAGCTAGGGGCCAGCATGGCTGGAGGCACTACGCGCTCTGGCGCGATGCCGTAGAGCCCCCGAGGCGCCAGGCCTGCGGCAACTGCATTACCTGCGACCTCTTCGGCTCGCCCGGCAAGCGCTCCCGCGTCTTCTTCGGCAACCTCAGGCTGAGGGGGACGCCCGAGGATTGGGTCGAGGAGCTACCGCTCGACTACGGTGAGCGCGTCAGGGCCATCAAGCCCAGGGCTCTCTTCGAGGGCGAGGTCTCCTTCCTGGGCCTCCAGCCCGAGGAGCTGGGTCTCCTGGCCTTCGGCATGAGGCTCCACGAGAGCAAGCCCATCCTCGTCGGGAAGAGCAAGTATAGGCGCCGCGTCAGGCAGGACACGGGCGAGGAGGTGACCTTCGGCAGGCTCCTGCTGAGGGCCGTGGAACTCAGGCTGGCGCCCTGGTGTAGGAGGCTGGCCGAGGAGCTGGCCCAGGATACAGGTGTCTCCTTCACGCTAGACCAGGAGAGCGGGGAACTCGTCCTCTCGGGCGAGGTCCTAGCGAGGCTCCTTGGGCACCTGGTGGAGAGGGCCAAGCAGGCCTACAAGGGCTTCAACTACGAGTTCGACGAGCTAAGCCGCCTTGAGGCCATCTGGAGGGAGGAGCATGGCTAGGGAGCTTGAGCCAGCCGAGCTGCTGGAGGAGCTCAGGGGCTTCGACCTCGTGGTGCTCTTCGACGACGAGCTAGCGCCCTCCCTCGCCAGGCCGGGCAAGGAGTATCTTGAGGAAGAATTGGCGCGCTCCCTGATGGGCATGGCCTTCAGCCGAGAGGGGGATAGGGCCATCTGCTGGTCGGCCCGTGAGGGCAAGCTCCTGGTGGAAGATGTAGAGTTAGAGGTCATGAACTCGCTCTTCAAGGCCATCTGCTCCGAGGACTTCCAACGCCTCCTCCGCGAGGAGCTCAAGCTCAGAGTGCCTGCTGAGGAGAGGCGCACCCTGACGCTGGAGGAAGTATTGACAATGCTAGGAGGTGAAAGACCATGAGCCAGCCCAAGCTGGTCTTCCTAGCAGGCCACATAACGCCCATCAGAGGCCCTCGCGATGAGCCTCTGGACGTAACGGAGCTTAACGTGGAGCTCTTGGAGAGGTGGGATGCTTACTGGCTCGGGGCCGTGAGATCACTCATTGAGGCAGCTCTCGGACTTATAAGCGAGGTTAAAGTCGAGCCTAAGAAGGCCGCGGTGTTAAAGCTGAGGAAGATAGCCGATGCGATCTACCTCTCCATGATAGCGCCTCTCCTGCTTGAGCCTGTTCCCGTTGAAGAACTCAAGCTCATTACCGCACCGCGCCTCTTCTACCTCTGGCTCTTCACGAGAGATTCTCCCGTAGCGAATAGTCTATTCAAGCCCACAGAGAGGCTCTGCTCTCTACATGAACTCTCTGAGGAGAGAGTCGTTAAACGGTTCCTTCAGGCGTTAGAAGCTAGCATAGGCCAGGAGAGAGCCCCTCTTAACGTTTTTGTGAAGTTCCTCAGCGAGAACACGCACGCAGGGCTTTACGAGTTCTTCTTGGGAGTGCCCGCCGACACCAGGCCTGGCCTGAACACCTCCAGCCTGGTGGTGCACCTGCTCACGACAGCGGCTATCGCCTACTGCCTGGGTCTGGCCGAGGGGATAGATGCCACAGAGCTGGAGCTGCTCCGCTTAGCTGGCCTGCTGCACGACATAGGTAAGCCGCGGG
>CAZPDR010000107.1:0-3714 GCA_964585495.1 uncultured Candidatus Bathyarchaeia archaeon | reverse complement strand
CGATAAACCAGAGCAGGGATGACGGCATCTACTGCTATAATTCATCTGGCATCACCATTCAGGACTGCATGATAGGCCAGAACCGGTATGATGGCATCTGCTGCGAGGAAGCATCAAATATCACCATCATGAACTGCACGATGAGCCAGAACGGGGATTATGGCATCTACTGCCTTTGGGCGGCTAACGTTTCCATTCACTTCTGCAACATCTTCGGTAATGAGGGGCACGGTCTCTACGTCCGTGGCACTTACGTGGTTAATGCTACTTACAACTGGTGGAATAGCACTATAGGACCAGAGTATAAGGCTAGAGGAGACCCGGAGGACCCGGAGGAAGTATATAGCGTGGATGGGCAAGAATACGTGCTCTACGAGCCCTGGCTCACAGAACCGGCTGAGGTAGATATTACTCTTCTGAGCGTGAGCATAACGGCTCCAGCGGGCGGCTCCTATGTGCGCGGCGTGGTCATCGTGAAGGCGAACGCATCAGATAACGTGGACCGCGTGGAGTTCTACGTGGATGGCGCGCTGGTCTTCACGGACACGGAGGCGCCTTACGAGTTCGAGTGGAACACCATGGCCTGGCTGGATGGAGAGCACACGATAAGGGCGGTGGCCTACGATCTAGCGGGCAATAGGGCCGAGGAGAGCATATCTGTCGTGGTGGACAACACGCCACCGGTCATCAGCTCTGTGCAGCACGAGCCCAAGGAGCCCTCTCCCGGCCAGGAGGTGGCTGTAACAGCCAGCGTATTAGATGGCACGAGCGGGCTGGAGCGCGTGGCCCTCTACTACCGGGTGGATGGGGGCGATTGGCAGAGCGTGGAGATGACCGAGCAGGCGGGCGCGTGGGTGGCCAGCATACCTGGCCAAGAGGAAGGCGCCGAGGTGGAGTATTACGTGGAGGCACGCGATAGAGCGGGCAACATGGCTAGGAGCGATACGCACGCCTACACGGTCAAGGCAGCTCAGCAGGCACCTGGTGGCGGAGGGGGTTGGCCAGGAGGACGGCCCACCTTGCCCTCGGAGGTCTTCGGCCTGCCGCTCATCACCATCATAAGCCTGCTCTCGCTCGTGGTAGCCCTGATAGCCCTGGCCGCGGCCATAAAGACCCGAAGACGGCCAGCTATGCACCTTAGCCCTGGCTGATAAAGCACACCTCGTGGAAAAGGAGTTCCGGCCAACGGCCCTTCTTCCCCTTCGGGCGCGTGCCCGCCCGGGCCGGGCCTATTCGGCCAGGATGCGCCCGCCAGCCTCTGCTATCTTCTTCTCGGCCAGCTCCGTGAAGGCCCTCACGCGCACCAGCACGGGCCTGTCTATGCTCCCGCGCCCCAGGAGCTTGGCGTAGCCGAGGGCCTCTAGGTCCACGTAGGGGAGGCCCTCCCGGACCTCAAGGGCGCCCTCTGCCTCAAGCTTGTCCAGGAGCTCCGCTAGCTCGCCCACGTTTATCGTGCGGACCTCAAGGAACTTGGAGCGGGGGCTCTTGAAGCCGTGCTTGCCGAAGTAATCGGGCTCGTATTTCACCACGTAGGTCCAGAGGTGCTTGTGCCTGCCAGCGCGCCTGTAGTGCCTGCTGCCGCGGCCTCGGTGCCTGTCGTGCGCCCCGTAGCCGTGCGTCCGGGAGCCCCTCATGTAGCGGGTCTTGCGGTAGCGGTGCGGCATGGGGCCTTCACGCCCGCTCACTCGATCTTTATCCTCTCGCCCTTCCGCTCGGGCCTCACCTTCTTCAGCCTTACCTCAAGGATGCCGTTCTTGTAGCTGGCCTTGGCCGACTTCGGATCTACCTCGGCAGGCAGCTCTAGGCGCTTGTAATACTTGCGCTTCTCCGTGTCCACGGAGATGACCAGCTCATCGCCCGTGCAGCTGAGGTCTATGTCCTCCTTCTCCACGCCCGGGAGCTCCGCCACCACCACGACCTCATCGTCCTCCTCCATCACGTCCACGAGGGGCTCGCGCTCCTCCACGAACCTGGGGCCGAAGCGGGTGGGCCTCACGTTCCCGAACTCACGTATCACGGGCTTGCCGTCCGGGCCTATGGAGATGGAAAAGCCGTAGACGTAGGGGCCGTAGACGCGGACGCCCTCCTCGAACTCCCGCCAGCCAGGGAACTCCCTCAGGCCACGCCAGAACTCCTCCTCCAGGCGCTCCATCTCCTCGAAGATCTCGTCGAATACGTCCCAGGGCCAGCGCCTCCTCCTGCGCCTATCGCTCCTCCAGCTCATGCTCGCCTACCTCCACGACCCCCGAGAGGGCGGTATGGCTTAAAAGCATTTCATGCGGCTAACGGGAGGAGCTCCTGTCTGGGGGGCCGAGCAGGCCCGAGGGAAGCATGGCCTGGTCGTGCAAAAAGGAAGGGAGGTGCCTGCGAAAGGCTCCCTCCCGCGCCTAACGCCTGCGCACCTTCATCGTGCAGCCCTTCTCCGTGAGCTGCCCGCTCAGCTTAAGGCCGAGCTCCTCGGCCAGGGCACGCATGTAGTTCAGGCAGCCCGCGCAGTGCCTCTCGCGCTCCACCGGCAGCCCCCGCTCGGCCAGCTCCAGGGCGGCCTCAAGGTTGGCACACCTCACCAGCTTGAGCTCTGCTTCCTCAGGGCTCCCCGACACCTCCACCTCGCTCCCGTAGGCGTTCTTGAACAGGGTGGCGTTGGCCAGGGCGAAGGAGAGGGAATCGCTCACGCCAGCCTGCCTGAGCTGGAGAGCAGCCAGCCCGGCCGAGTAGCGGGAGTAATCCGAGATGGCCTCGGGGCCCAGCCTCTCGGCCAGGAAGCCCATGGTGGCGTATAGGCCCGAGACCCACGCTCTCGCTGCGAGTTTCCTGCCTTCCTCTGGCGTGAGCTCAGGCACCTCCACGGGCATCGCCTCCACGCGGCGGTGGCATCAGGTGAAGCTTAAGTATTGTGATGGTATAGCCTGCTATACCGGTGGCGGACATGGGCGAGGACGTAAGCCGGGTTCTAGAGACCCTGGAGCAGCTGAGGGAGGAGGTGGAGGCCCTGAGGAGGGCCGTGGTCCAGATGAGGCTCGACGACCTGGGCGCCCTCGTGAACGAGATACTGGTCAGGAGGAGCCTGCTCTACGCCAGGAGGCTGCTCAGGGAGGAGCTCTCGGCCGCCAGGGTTTCTGCCGACCCAAGCTGCCCGCACAGGAACGCCTGCCTCAAGGCCGTGGAGGAGGGCATGGAGGAGGTGCTGGACCGCCTCCTCCTCGGGGGCCTTGAGGAGGCCCTGAGGGCCCTGGAGGAGCGCGAGCTGGCCTTGAAGGGCGTGCTCGCTGGAGGTGCCTGCTCTAACGCGGCCTGCCTTGAGAGAACGGCCAGGTGGATGGGGAAGCTCAGGGAGGTGCTGGAGGTTGCCAGGCGCTTCGCGGGCCTAGGCGAGCAGGTGGCCGAGAGGGTGCGCGAGGGCATGGGCGAGGTGGCACCGGAAAGCCTCGCCAGCCTGGCCGAGCCCCTCGCACATCCTGCTCGCGTGAGGCTGCTGCAGGTGCTGAAGGAAGGCCCGCTTCCCTTCTCCGAGCTCGCGGCCAGGACGGGCCTCAGGTCGGGGCACCTCAAGTTCCACCTCGCCAAGCTCGTGAGAGCGGGCTACGTGGCCAAGCTGGGCGGCCGAGCGGGCTACACCATCACGCGCCTTGGCGCTGACGCCCTGAGGGCCCTGGAGCTCCTGCACGCCCTCCGCAAGGACTACCTGACCCTGGAGGGCAGGAGGGGAGGCGG
>CAZPDR010000106.1:1813-3855 GCA_964585495.1 uncultured Candidatus Bathyarchaeia archaeon | reverse complement strand
AGCATGTAGAGCGCGTTCAGCAGGGCCGTGTGCCAGGGGCGCCCGTAGATGACCACGTTGTTTATCATCAGCATGGCGTGGGTGAAGGGCACGGCCAGCAGGACCAAGCGCATGGCGAGGGGGAGCTCCTCGAAGCGCATGGCGAAGGTGCCAGCGAGCATCATGATGGGCACCATGAAGATGGTGCTGTAATAGGTCTCCGCGTCCTTCACGCTCTTGGCGAAGCATGAGATGACCACGCCCAGCGAGGAGGACAGGAGGACGGTGAGGGCGGCCGCGCCTATCACCAACAGGGCCTGCTCGGGGCTGAGGGCAGGAGCTCCGCCTCCTACCTCGCCCACCCCAGCGCCAGCCAGCGCCCAGGCCACTATGGCGTTGTAGGCCGCCAGGCCCACGGCGTTGGAGGCCAGGTAGATGGCGGCCGCGAAGCCAGCGGCCAGGAGCTTGCCGAGCAGGATGGAGGTGCGTTTCACGGGCGTTACGAGCAGGACCTCAAGCGTCTTCTTCTCCCTCTCTCCCGCGAAGCTGGTGGTTATCACCGGCATGGGGCCATACATGGCCGACATGACGAGCATGAAGGAGAGCATGAGGAGGGCGAAGGGCACGTGCCTTATCAGCCTCTCGCGCACCTGGAGGGTGCGGAGGCGCTGCTCGAAGGTGCTCCTCAGGGCTCCCTCTATGGCCGCTGCTACCGCGCGGGCCCTCACGCTCGTGGGGTCCACCCATACCTCCACCGTGCCCACGCCCTGTTGGACGAGCGCCTCCGTGAAGTTCGCTGGCACGCGCACGTAGAGCACCGTGTCGCCCTCCCTCACCAGCTCCTCGCCCTCGGGGGCGGGCACCTCGTGGACGACCACGTTCATGTTGGCCGCGACCGCGTAGATGACCTGCCGGGCCAGCTGGCCTAGCTCGCCCTCGTCCTCCACCGTGAGGTGCATGTCCATGGGCTGCGTCATGGGGCCGCCGGGCACCATGGCCCCGAAGAGCACCGCGTGCATGAAGCCCACGGCCAGCCAGACGAGCGCGGGCGTTATGATGATGGTGAAGAGCGTCTTTCGCGAGCGCAGCTGCTCGCGTATCTCCTTGAGGGCTATCACGGCCCAGGGCCTCATTCCTGCTCGCCCTCCACCAGCTTCACGAAGAGCTCCTCAAGCCCCTTCTCCTGGAAGCGCTCCTCTAGCTCCCTGATGGTGCCGAGGGCCACCAGGCGCCCCCTGTCTATGATGGCCACGCGGTCGCAGGTGCGCTCCGCGTCCTCCAGGTCGTTCGTGGTCAGCAGGACCGTCCGGCCCCCCTCGGCCAGGCGCCTTATCAGGCGCCTTATGCGCCTCACGGCGAAGACGTCCAAGCCCATGGTGGGCTCGTCCAAGATGACTAGCTCCGGGTCGTGCACGATGGCCCTGGCCACCATGAGGCGCCTCTTCATGCCGCCACTATACTCGCCAGCCCGGTCATCGGCCCGCTCCAACAGGCCCACGAGCCTAAGGGCCTCCTCCACGCGCCTGGCCAGCTCCTCGCCCTCAAGGCCGTAGAGGCGGCCGAAATACTCCAGGTTCTCGCGGCCGGTCAGCATCTCATAGACATCGCTCTCCTGCGGCAGGAGCCCTATGTGCTTCCTGGCCCTCAGGGCCTCGCGGGGCATCTCGTAGCCCAGCACGAGCACGCGGCCAGAGGTGGGCCTGAGGAGGCCGCATATCATGCGCACGGTCGTGGTCTTCCCAGCCCCGTTGGGGCCTAGTAGGCCGAAGACCTCGCCCCTGTAGATCTCAAGTGAGAGCCCGTTCACGGCCAAGATGTGGCCGAAGCGCTTTGAGACGCTTTCGAGCCTCACCACGACCTCGTCCATCTCATCAGGCCCCCGCCTGAGCGGAAAAGTCCGGCTTAAAAATCCTCTGGCCGCTCTAGACCTCAGAGCAGATATGTCCTGTTTTTAAACTACGTGAAGCATAGATGATGTGGGCGGGCCCATGACCGGACCGGCACTCGCGGCTCCTCAGGGGCCGCTGGTGGCCGATAGCCCGGTTGTGGGAGGCCCGCGTCAG
>CAZPDR010000106.1:0-1713 GCA_964585495.1 uncultured Candidatus Bathyarchaeia archaeon | reverse complement strand
GTTCCCGGAGCGGCTGCTCACGGAGGAGGAGATAAGGAGGGCGCTTGAGCTCATAAGAGCGGGCTACCGGCATGAGATAGCCATCAGTGGCTCTGAGGAATTCGTCCGGGCCGTCCGCGAGGCCCTCGGGCTGGTGGACCTGGCTGGCTACGGCGACCTCGTGAGGGCCTACATAAGGGCCATCGTGCAGGTGGAGGGCTTCTCCCAGCTCAGGCATGAGGAGGCCACGCTCTGGCTCAGCACGGAGGCCGTGAGGAACCCGGTGCTAACCGCGAGCTTCATCGTCCAGAAGGCCGTCCAGATGCGCAACTACCTAGAGGGGCGCCCCTTCTACGGCCATAGGTGCGAGTTCGAGACCACCCGCGTGCGCTACGAGTTCGTGAGGAAGCTCAGGGAGAAGTGCCAGGACCAGCGCGTGAGGGAGCTCTGCGATGAGGTGCTGGCCGAGCTGGAGGCCTCGCTCTACGACCTGGTGCCCTGAGCACCGGGTGGCCCCGCCCCTGCTCCTGGCCCTGGAGCTCCGGCCCGTAGGAGCGAGTAGGCGCGGGCGAGCCTGTGGATGGCCGTGATGTGGGTCAGGGCGGCCAGGAGCAGCACGGCCAAGCGGAGGGCTCCTGGCCAGAAGAGCTCAAGCCAGCTGGCCGCGATGATCATGATCAGCCTCTCCGCCCTCTCGGCCAGGCCCACGCCAGCCAGCTCGGCCCCCAGGCTCTCGGCCCTGGCACGCGCGTAGCTGACCAGGAGGGAGCCAGAGCAGGCCAGTAGGGCCTCTAGGGGGCCGCAGAGGCCTCCTGCCCAGAGGCCGAGGATGATGGCCACGTCCGCGTAGCGGTCGAGCATGGAGTCCAGCATGGCGCCCGAGCGGGATGCCAGGCCGTGGAGACGGGCTATGAGGCCGTCCAGCACGTCCGAGTAGCCGGAGAGGAGCACGAGGAGGGGGGCCGAGAGGGCCACGTAGGGCCAGAGGAGGCGCCAGCGCCAATACGCCAGGGCGGCCAGCGAGGCCCAGAGGAGGCCGAGGGCGCTCACGTGGTTCGGCCTTAGGCCCAGGCGGTAGGCCAGCCTGGCATGCCCCTCCAGAGCACGCGACACAGCCTGCCTTAGCCTGCTCAGCAAGGCGTGGGCACCGCAGCCCTTATGGCGCGGGCAGCATTTAACCACGCGTGCCGAGCGGGAGCGTGCTCGTGGGCCAGGTAGAGGTAGGCGGGCGCAAGGCCCTGGGCGTGCGCGTGGAGCTCCCCGGCTCGCCACCGCTCCTGCTCATCGTGGCCGAGAGGGGCTTCGTGATGTGCGGCTTCCTCAACGTGGAGGCGGCCGAGCGCCTGGGCGTGGCAGCGGCCATGGTCTCTGGCGTGCGCACCTTCGAGGACGTGCTTGAGGCGCCCGTGAGAGCCTGCACGAGCAAGGCTAGGGAGCTGGGCGTGAGGGAGGGCATGAAGGGCCGTGAGGCGCTAGAGCTCATGATAGGATAACGCTAGCTCGCGAGCGGAGGCTATCGCGAGGGAGGTGCCTGCCTCGGAGAGGTGCAAGCCTAGTTAGGCCGTGAGAACAAAATGGTAAGGGAAGTTCCAGCTGCGTAGCGGTGAGCTCTCCCTGCCTAGTAGGTCCTAGCCAACCTGAGGACCGTCTTGGCCTCGCGGCCGCAGATGGGGCAGGGACCAGCGGGCTTGGGCTCCCCGTCCTCGGGAGTGCCCAGCACGCGGGCGTCCACCT
>CAZPDR010000105.1:0-3878 GCA_964585495.1 uncultured Candidatus Bathyarchaeia archaeon | reverse complement strand
CAGGGCGCCCGCGAGAGGCATGAGGGCGCTCACGAGGGCCAACAGGATGGGCAGGAAGACCAGGACCATGAGCACGCGACGCAATACTTTCCCTTCCTTCGCGGATTCCTCCTCTCACAGTATTTAAGGTTTGTGGCCCCGATGGCCTAGAGGGGCTCCTGATTAAGGGCGCCCTCGGCCATCAGGACCCGAGGAAGGCCAGCTTAAGGAAGTAGATGCCGAAGGCGGCCAAGAGCAGGCCGCAGCCCGCTATGAGCCACCTCAGCCGCTCGCCGAGCACCTTCCCGCCGTGGGCCATCGTGGCCGAGACGGCCGAATACCACGTCAGGTCGGCGGCTATGTGGCCCAGGTAGAAGGCCAGCACGCCCAACAGGCCGAGGGGGAGGGAGCAGGTCATGATGTAGGAGGCCGCGACCGTGGCCCACCAGAGATACCAGTAGGGGTTGAGGGCGGTGGCCAACATGCCTCCCAGCAGGGGGCCGTAGGGGCCGTGCTTGCCGCTGCTCTGGAGCTGCGAGCTGGCCGTGAATTCCCCTTTAACCGCGCCCTTAATCATGGCAACCGCGAGGAAGAGCATGGTCAGCCCACCTATCGCGCCCACGAGCCTCTTAACCAGCTCGGAGGCCAGGAGGGCCGAGAGGCCGAGGGCCAGCGCCCCCGTCATGAGGGCCTCCAGGGCTGCGTGGCCTGAGGCAGCGATTGGGCCAGCTCTAGCGCCCACCCTCGGGCTCTCCGAGGCCACCACCGCGAAGAGGGGGCCTGGGACCACGGCCCCGGTGAGGCCGAGGATGAAGGAGGCCAGGCCGAGCTGGAGGATAGCTGACAGGGGGCGGCACCCCTCGCCCGGGAGAGGCTAGGGCATCTTAACGCTGTCGGGAAGCCGCTGGCCTCAGGCTACCGCCAGCACGGCCAGCTCCCGGGTCAGGTCCGCGTGGACGAAGTAGTAGTGGGCCTCCAGGGGCCTCAGGCCAGCCTCCTTGGCCATCTGGCTTAGCTCCAGCGTGCTGGGGGCGGCTAGGCAGGCCATGTGGCCTCTGGGCAGGAGCTCCGGCAGGAGGGCGAGGAAGGCCTCGTAGAGCTCCCTGGCCTGGCGGCCTGCCGTGGTGGCCGAGCGGCCGTAGGGCGGATCCGTTACCACCCGGTCGGCCCTCCTGATGGGCGTGCTCAGGGCATCGGCCACCAGGACGCCCTCCGGCTCAGCGCCCAGGTAGCGGGCGTTCAGGAGGCAGCCGAAGGCCATGCGGGTGCTTATGTCCGCGCCCACCGCGCGGCAGCCGATGAGGGCGGCCTCCACCAGGATGCTGCCCGTCCCGCAGAAGGGGTCGAGCACGAGCTCCCCCGGCCTGGCGCGGGCCAAATTCACCATGCAGCGGGCCAGCTTGGGCATCATGGCGGCTGGGTGGAAGAAGGGGCGCCTGGACGGGCGCCTGGCCACGAAGGGGCCTGGAGGCACCTCCGAGAGCTTCAGGCCCAGGAAGAAGCGCTCCTCGGTGAGGACGCCCAGGAGCTCCACCTGCGGATGCCTCAGGTCCACCTTGAGGCCGGGCACGGCCTGAAGGACCGCGGCACCCAGCTCCTCCTCAAGCTCAAGGGTGCTCAGCTCGCGTGAGTAGCTGCGGACGCGCTTGACACGCACGCGGAAGGCTTGTCCTGGCCTGAGGTAGCTCCAGAAGGGCGCCTCCCTTGCGGCTCGCAGCACCTCCTCCCGCTCGGCTGGGCAGGAGAGGAGCTCTAGGCAGCAGGCGCGCGTGAAGGCAGCTCTAGCCGCCACCCGCTGGGCCACGCTCTCGACCAACTCCTCTGGGCAGGCGAGCCTGGTGAGCTGGCAGAGCTCCTCAAGGACCTCGAAGGGCAGGCGCTCTGCCTCCAGCACGGCCCTTAGCTCCGCGTGGGGCAGGGTGGGATGTTCGCCCGAGTGGAAGAAGAAGAGGATGGCCCTCCCTCGTCCGCCCTCAGAGCTCATTCCTCAGCTCCCTGGCCAGGAGGCCTGCTATAGAGACCACGCTCACGGAGCTGGGCACGCTATCCGTGCCCACCACGCCATCGCAGCCTGAGGCCATGATGCGCTTCAGGGCATCCCGGACCAGGAGGGGGTGCGTGCAGGCAGCGTAAACGCGGGCGGCCCCCTGCTTCTTCAGGAGCTCCGCGGCAGCCACCACCGTGCCGCCCGTGCTGATAACGTCGTCGAAGATGATGACGGTCCGGCCGGAGATGTCCAGGCGCCTCTCCTCCACGCGCACCTCGCCCGTCCTGCGGTCCCTGTGCTTGTAGAGCCAGCCGAAGCCACCCCCCAGGACCTTGCTGGCCTCCTCAGCTAGGTCGAGCGCCCCCCTGTCGGGCGCGAGGGCAAAGGCGCCAGATAGGCCCTTGCTCTCGGCCATGTAGCGGGCCAGGAGCGGTATGGCCGTGAGGTTGGCTACCTCAAGCTCGGAGCTGAGGTTCCTCAGGGCCTCATCGCTGTGGATGTCCACGGTGATGAGCTTGTCCACGCCAGCCGCCTTGAGGAGCTTGCCCACCGTCCTTATGCTGACCGCCTCGCCGGGCATGAAGCGCTTATCCTGCCTCGCGTAGGCCATGTAGGGCACCACGGCTACCACGCGCTCAGCGCCCAGGTCCTTGGCCGCGTCCGCCATGAGGCAGAGCTCGAAGAGGTGCTTGTCCTGGGGTGGGTAGGCGGATTGCACGATGGCCACCGTCTCGCCCCGCACGGAGCCATCGAAGCGCACATACGACTCGCCATCCGGGAAGGTCTTGTGCTCTACCGGCAGCACCTCGGCCCCCAGCTTCTCGGCCACCTTCATCCCTAGCTCCCTGGAGGCAGGCCCCGGGACGACCCTCATGCCAACCGCCTTGCGTGAGGACATTAAGGCGTGAGGGGGGCTTAAAGGCTCCCCCTCGGGGCCGCTGACGCCATGGCACGCCAGAGGCAGCGAGGGGCTCCCCAGCGCCGGATTTCCTCATAGCGGAGCTCGGCCCGTGGCGTATGGGTCATGCGCCCCGGGCACGCATGGCCCGGGAGGGTAATAAGAGCTGCCCGTGCCCGGGAAGAGGTCAAGGATATAAAGGAGCACGGGGGAGGGCCATGGCGGTAAGGGCCGGTCGTCTAGCCTGGTAGGACGCCGCCCTGACGCGGCGGAGGTCCCCGGTTCAAATCCGGGCCGGCCCACCACCCTCCGGCTCCTCTAAGGCCGACAGGCGCTCCGCTAGACCACCGCCCAGAGCACGGTAGCCCGGCACCGCTAGGAGCCACCCGGTCTATGCCTACCACCGCTCTGCCTGTCCCAGGCGTCCATAGCCCGGCACCATTAGGGAGCTCCTGGGCCTCACGAGCCCGCCTTAGACGCCTGGCCATCTCCATGGCCTCTATGGCCTCGCGTATAGCCCGCTCTACTATGGCCTTCACGTCCAAGCCTAGCGCTCTAGCACGCTCATAGAGCTCTCGCCTTACCCGAATGCGGACGTCCTTCCCCGGCATAGCGCTCCCGCCTGGGACGCTCGGGCTTAAGAGGCTAGCCCTAAAGCCCGTGAGGCTAAGCCGGGCTAGGAGCCCCCACTGGCCGTATAGCCACCCTTACTGGCCGTATAGCACCTGGCGCTAGCGGCCTTAACGGCTCTGGCCCGTGGCCTTAAAGCCCTTAACGGCGCCGTAAGAGCTCAGACCGCTTTACCCTCACGTGCCTTAGGACCTGGCCCTGGCAGGCCGGGAGCTCCACGGCCTGGCCCGCTAAGGGCCTTAGCACCAGGGGCAAGCGTCTTTGTCGGTCGAACGAACGGACGGCCGGCATAAACTCAAGCCTCCCATCCCCATGCCGGGCCACGGCTACCGGTGCCAGCATGGCCTGGCGGTGGCACTATAGAGCGCCAGGATCTCGCTACCG
>CAZPDR010000104.1:0-3893 GCA_964585495.1 uncultured Candidatus Bathyarchaeia archaeon | reverse complement strand
CCGGGGAACTTGAAATCGCCCGTGTAGAGGAGCCTGGTGCCCTCCTCGTCCTCCACCAGGACCTGCGCGGCCCCTATGATATGCCTGGCCCTCAGGAGCCTCACCACCTCGCTCTCTAGGCGGAAGGGCTGGCCGTAGCGGAGCCCTACCACGTGGGCCAGGTGGAGCAGGTCGCGCCTCTTCAGGACGGCCAGGAGGTCGCGCGTGGCCTCGGTCATGATGATCCAGGAGCACTCCCTCAGACTCCTCGACAGGCCCGTGATGTGGTCGTTGTGCGCGTGCGTGATGACCCTCACGGGCCTGGAGGGCTCGTGGGCATCACAGGCCACGCTCCTGCCGAGCAGGACGGCCCCTCCACGGGTTATCCTGGCCCTCCAGAAGAGCTCCTGCTCCTGCCCTCCCCCGGCCTGGCTCAAGCAGGGCACCTCAGGGCCTGGCCGTGGCCTTCAGCTCCTCCTGCCCGAAGACCCTTACCTCGAAGGGGTTCTGGAGCACGTAATCCACCTTCCCGCGCACGATGATCACGCGGCCTCTCACAGCTGGCCCCAGCCACCTCAGAATGCCCTCCTCCACCTCGGCCAGGCCCAGGGCCTCCAGGACGGCCACGACGCCCGCTAGCTCCTCCTCGCTCAGGCCGGACAGGCTCGCTGCTTCCTCAAGCAGGATCTCCCCCTTCTCCGAGAGGGCCTCCACCAGCCTGCCACAGGCCTCCTTCAGCTCGGGCTTCACGCTCACTCCTCCACGCCCTCCCACAGGGCCCCGATCTCCTCCTCCGTGAAGAATATACGCATTTCCCTCTCAGCGCTCTTCCTGCTGTCGGCTGCGTGAATGATATTGCGGGTGATGTCGAGGGCGTAATCGCCCCTTATGGTGCCGGGCTGGGCCTCAAGCGGGTCCGTGGCCCCAATCATTCGCCTGAGCACCCCCACAGCCCTCGGCCCCTCGACCACCATGAGGAGGACGGGGCCGGAGGTAACGTGCTCGACCAGCCGCTCGAAGAACTCCTTGCCCCGGTGGACCTCGTAGAGGCGCTCTGCCTCCTCCCTCGTCATCCTGTGGAGCTTGAGCGCCCTTATCCTGAGCCCCCTCCGCTCTATCCTGGCCAGTATCTCGCCCATGAGCCCCCGCAGCACGGCCTCCGGCTTCAGGAACACGAAGGTGCGCTCCA
Organism: uncultured Candidatus Bathyarchaeia archaeon; assembly: GCA_964585495.1. Taxonomy (GTDB): domain Archaea; phylum Thermoproteota; class Bathyarchaeia; order EX4484-135; family EX4484-135; genus EX4484-135. The sequence continues at coordinate 2,725 of CAZPDR010000104.1, read as the reverse complement.
CATCCGCCATGCCCGCGCCCCTACACGCGCCAGGGCCAGGAGGCTAAAGGCTTTATACGAGGTAGTGCAGACACCAAACGGAGGATAATACATGCCGATCAGGGTTTCCTGCCCGGCATGCGGCCGAATAGAGATATACGAGCCAGAGGAAGAGGACATCAGGACAGCCCGCGAGAAGGGCCTGACGAGCGTATCCTTTTTCCACGGAGACCACGCGTTGGTCGTTTACTTCGATGCGAACGAGCAAGTTAGGCGCACCTCTGTGGTCAAGTCCATAGGGGAAGTCCCTGCCACGGCAGCCCCGCCCCTCTCCGACATCATCTCCACGGTGGGAGCCGAGAACCTGGCCTACCTGATGGCGGCCGTGGTCTCAGGCGGGCGGATCGTCATGGCTTCCTATTCGTCAGAGCTAGCCCAGAACCTCGTGGCCAGCCTCAGGGAGTTCGTTAAGCCCTTGGAGCTCCCCGTCTTCGTCATCGGTGAGGCAGGGGAGGCCGCGGCCCTAAGGGAGATGCCCCGCCCCTCGGTGATCATCGTGAAGAGCTCCCTCCTGCCGGAGGTCAGGGAAGCCGTCAAGGACATGCCGGTAGTGGATCTGAGCACGCCGATGAAGTTGAGCAAGGAAGGCAGGAAGGGCCTTAAGGTGATCTTGGACGCGATAGACCACGCCCTCCGCCTCAGGGACGAGTCCTACCGCACGGCCTACCTGAGCGCGAGGCTCATGAGGCTCAGGACCCTGGCGGAGAACGCCCTTCGCCTGCTGGGCAGCGTGAACATAATCCGCGAGTCCGACTTCAGGAAGGTAGTGGCCCCCGATATAACCTCGGATGAGCTGGCCTTTCTCTACTTCGCGCTCAACGAGTTCACGGACATGGAGATCGCCCCGCTCCCGCGCCCCTCGCCATTCCTCCCGCGATCACTCTTGATCAGGAGGAAGACGTGAGGGGGGAGGCTTTTCCCACGGCTGGCGGCCTCCCGCGTGGGGGGTGCCTAGATTGGAGGCCAGCGGGCCAGCCTCCGTGATCCTCAAGCCCATCGGTGTCGTGCGCTCGCCCTACAGGACACGTGCTGAGGCACCCAGGCAAGGCTGGCTAAGGCCCGATGTGCTCAGCCGGGTGGAGGTGTTCCCTCCCTACGCGGAGGCGCTCAAGGACCTGGAGACCTTCTCGCACCTCATAATCATCTACTACTGCCACCTCGCCCGCCCCTGGCAGCCGCTCATAACCACGCCCTGGGACACGCGCCTCCACGGCCTATTCGCCACTAGGTCGCCAGACAGGCCCAACCCGCTCGGCCTCTGCGTGGTGGAGCTCGTGGAGCTCCAGGGCAACGTGCTGGTCGTGAGGGGCCTAGACGCGCTGGATGGCTCGCCCGTCTTGGACATCAAGCCCTACCTGCCCACGGTAGATGCCTTCCCAGGCGCCAGCATGGGCTGGCTAGAGAGCAAGATGCCTCTCGGGTGCCGCGATCGGGGAAGAGGATAGCGAAAGGAAGGCTCGGGCTTTCTCGACTTCAGCCTCTCTCCGTCTTGCCATAGTATTTCGTCCACTTCAGCTTCCTCGGGTCGCGCCTCAGCTTCAGGTAGTTCTTGCGGCACTTGCTGGAGCAGAACCAGAGCACGCGCCCGTCGTTGCGCACGAACATGAAGCCCGTGCCAGGCGGTATCTCGTGGCCGCAGAAGGAGCACTGCCTTACCCTGGGCACGCTACCTCACCTCCAAAAAGCGTGAGGAGGAGCTCCTCCCCTCACTCGATCTTGCGGGCCTCACGCTCCGTCTCCCTCAGCATGAGTATGTCGCCTAACCTGACCGGCCCCTTCACGTTGCGCGTGAGGATGCGGCCGCGGTCGCGCCCCTCTAGGATGCGCACGCGCACCTGGGTGATCTCGCCCGTAACGCCCGTGCGGCCTAGTATCTGGACCACCTCTGCTGGCGTGGGCCTCTCCTCGCTGCTCAAGCCCCACCACCAGCTCTGAGCTGCTTGACGGCCTCTATTATCTCTTTGACCATGCTCTCCGCATCGCCCGGCTCTATGATGCAGGCGGAGGAGGCAGCCACCTTGATGCCAGCCGCCTTCCCGAGCTCGGCCTTGCTGGGCACGTAGATGTAGGGGATGCCCTTCTCATCGCACAGGATGGGGAGGTGCGCCACTATCTCGGGTGGGTCAACGTCCTCGGCTATCAGCACCAGCTTGGCTAGGCCGCGCTCAACGGCCTTGGTGGTCTCGTTCACGCCCTTCTTGATGGCCTTCTTGCCGCCCGACTCAAGAGCTCTCCTCAGGGCCTCTAGAGCTGCCTCGGCCAGCTCTGAGGGGACCTCGAACTTCACGTAGAAGGGCTTCTTGCTGCTCATCGCCCTCACCCCTCGGGCTTGCTGACCATAGGCACTTGAGGGGGATTTAAGCCTTGAGGTAGCGGTGCCCGCTCGCGCACGGCCTAAGGGGCGTTGGCCACGGTATTCTATCTCGTCGAATGGAGCATTAATTGGCCTCTCTAGATGCCGCACGCCCTAAGGCTAGGCGAAAGCCTTATACCCCTCCTCCCCTGCCCTTGAGGACGGGCTGAATGCAGCCCCCGAGCATCTGGCTCGTGGGGTGAAGGGCGTAGGGGCGTGAGCCCACCTCAGCTCACGCTCACCATGACCGCCACGCAGAGGCCACGGGCAGCGCCCGAGGTGGGTCCCGGAGTAGGCCCGGCACGCCAACCCGCCTGGTGGATGGCTCGGCTC
>CAZPDR010000103.1:0-3899 GCA_964585495.1 uncultured Candidatus Bathyarchaeia archaeon | reverse complement strand
GCGGGCCCGTAGCTCAGCAAGGTAGAGCGGCGGGCTCTTAACCCGTTGGTCCGGGGTTCGAATCCCCGCGGGCCCGCCACAACACCGAGCTTGCCTTTAACCTAGGTTCCCAGAGCCCATGATAGGAGCCTGGAAGCCGCGGGCATGGGCCTTAAGGCCTCCAAGGGCTGCCTAGACAGGCGGGATGGCCCTGAAGTCATCAGTTATGGCGAAATGCTCGATGATGAACTCTTGGACATCATAAAATAGCTCGTGTATTCGCTCCAAGGCCTCCTCGTCAGGTGGTGTCGTCCGGTCCAAGGACCTGAGGAGCTCCATTAGCTCCTCCACCTTCTTAATGCTCTCGTGGACGATTTCTTCCAGCTCCGCGAGGCCTCGTATTAGGCTGAGGTGGAATTCTCTGTCCTTCCCGACAAGGCCCTCAGCAAGCTTACGATATTCATCGCGCATCTTCTCGAACCTCAAGGTGAGCGCCTTCACCCTGTCCAACAGCCTCTTTGTCCGTTCTGTGAGCTCTTCAAGCGCGAGAGCCCGCGACCCCCCGGGCTCCCTTACGCCCCATATCCTAGCCATAATACTGTCCATGACGTGCTCAAGAGCCCGCCTCAGGTGCTCCCAGAACGGCATTAGCCATCTCCTCCCCCTGCGAGACCATGATTATGCCTTATAGATCTGAGCCACCCGCCTGTTGGTAATCGGTGGGGGGAGGCCATCGCCTAACTCCCATCCGAGGTGTCGCGGGCTTAGGGCAGGTAGCTGGCCCGCCACCTCCCTCAGTTACATCGCCTAGCGCTTGGCCCCTTATCCGCGGGGGTTGAGCTTTAAGGCCCGCCTCCCAAGGTCAGTATGCCGGGAAAGAGGGGCGCGGATGAGCTGGGCGCCGGGCTGGCTCGCCAAGGCCGGTAGGTTCCTGGCCTCCAAGCACGTCAGGCCCAGCAGGTGGAAGGCCCTCATGGCCTTCGGCCCTCGCGCGCTGGGCTACGGGGGCCCCTGGGCCGACATGGAGTTCCTCCTCGTGGCCGAGCGCTTCGGGCCTGGCGTGAGGTGCTTTGAGGAGCATGTGGACGGTCAAAAGGCGCTGCTCATCGTGGTGGACACGCGCGCTCTGGAGGGGGACGTGAGGAACGCCTTCGCGGGCGACCTCCTGGCCGACAAGCTCCTCGTGCCCTACCTGCCCATCACGGGCGCTGACTACCTCAGGGAGCTGGAGGTGGAGCTGAAGGCCCGCCTGGCCCTAGAGCTCTTGCTCGACCTGGCCTCCAACTTCCCGCGCTTCGCCACGGAACTCCTCGTGGACCCACGCTACTTCCTCTACGAGGCCGTGGTGCGCATGGGCAGGTTCATGCCCCTCTCGGCCTACATGTTCGCCAACGTCCTAGCCAGGCGCCCCGACCGCGAGGTCCACGAGCCCGTGATTATGGAGGGCTTCCGGGAGGCCCTGCGGGAGCTTGCCCGCCAGGGCTGGCTGAGGCTGCTGGACGGCCTGGTGAGGCCCACGAGGAGGCTGGTGAAGGCAAGGCGAAAGCTCTTCCTCACCAACTTCCTCTGGCGCCTGAGGAGGGCTGCCCGCGGGCTAGGGCGCTACACGGCCAAGGCCCTGACGGGCCTGGCTAAGACCTACGAGCTGGAGAAAGCGGTCTTCCACAGGCGCCTGGGCCTTGAGGGGCCCGTGAACCCCCTTGCTGCCCTCCCCAAGCCGGAGGACTTCCTGCTCCTCAGGACCTCCATGGGCCTCGTGCCAGCCCTAAGGGAGGTGGCCTTCCGGGAGATAGCCGAGGCCCTCGGGCCCGTGGGGCCAGGCGATGACGTGATGATGTCTGAGATAGGCGGCTCCCTCAACGTGGTCTATTTGGTGGCCGTGAGGAGCGAGCGCGGCACCGTGCGCTTCGTGCTGAAGAAGTTCAGGAACTGGGACAACCTGAAGTGGCTCTCCCTGCGCCTCTGGGCCCTCGGGGCCAAGAGCTTCGCCATCTCAGGCCGGGAGCGCCTCAAGCGCGAATACGTGATGTGCAGGACGCTGAGGGAGGAGGGCTTCCCCGTGCCCAGGATCTTCCACGTGGACCTGCGCGAGAACACGCTCCTTGAGGAGTTCGTGGAGGGCGCGAACCTGGGCAACCTCATGAAGGAATTCCTGTTCGGCGAGACGAAGGGCGAGAGCGTGCTGCCCTTCCTGACCCGGACGGGCGAGCTCGTGGCCCGCGTCCACTCGGCGGGCTTCACCGTGGGCGATTGCAAGCCGGAGAACGTGATAATAGGCCCTGACGGGCGCCCAAACCTGGTGGATCTAGAGCAGGCGGCCAGGGGAGGCGATAGGACATGGGACATAGCGGAGTTCCTCTTCTACTCCGGCCACTACGTGCCCTCCGTGGCCTCGGCCGAGCCCTTCGAGCTCATGGCCAGGGCCTTCGTGAAAGGCTACCTAGAGGGCGGTGGCGATAGGGAAGCCGTTAGGAAGGCGCCCTCCGTCAGGTTCGCCCGCGTGTTCAGCATCTTCACGCCAGCCCAGGTCATAGAGGCCATAGACCGCGTGTGCGAGGAGGAGGCAGCATGAGCTTGAGCCTCACGTTCTACGGGGGCGTGGAGGGGGAGGTAGGCGGGAACCAGATATTGCTCGCGGACGAGGAAACGCGCTTGAAGGTGCTGCTCGACTTCGGCTGCAACCTTGAGCGCCGCGGCATTCTCTACCCGTTCCCCATGCAGCCCAGGAGCAAGGAGGAGATGGTGAACGTGGGCCTGGCGCCCTCGCCAGAGGAGCTCCTCTCGCACCCCTTTGAGGCGCCCCTGAGCTGCACGCTCCTCTCCCACCCCCACGCGGACCACACGCTCGCCATCTGCCTGCTGCCGGAGGGGACGCCCGTCCTGGCATCGCCCGAGTGCCTCACCATGATGGAGGTCAGGCGCTCCACGCGCAGGAGGGGGCCTGAGGACGAGGTAGAGCACCTATCCTTCACGCCCCTGGAGCACGGGAGGCAGTTTGAGCTGGCCGAGGGCAGGGCGACCGTCCTGCCTTATTACGTGGACCACAGCGCTGTGGGGAGCATGGGCTTCCTCCTGGAGGCAGGCGGCAGGCTGGTGGCCTACACGGGCGACATCCGCTTCCACGGCCCCCTGAGGAGCAGGAGCCTGGACTTCGAGCGCCTGCTGGAGAAGAGGGGGCCAGATGTGCTCATCGTGGAGGGCACGAACGCCCTGGAGGCCAGGATGGTGAGCGAGGACCGCGTGAGGCAGGACATGGCCGCCATCTTCGGGGAGGCGCCCAGCCTCGTGGTCGTGGACGTCCACCCAGGCGATGTCTGGCGTGTCTCAAGCGTGGTGGCGGCGGCCAAGGAGGCTGGCCGCGATGTGCTCATGCCCCTCCGCCTCGTGGCCGCGCTTGAGGAGCTCCGGCGGAAGGCACCTACCTCGCCCGGCCTGGCTGGCACCACCCTGCCGGACGTGAGGGAGCCCAACGTGCTCGTGTATGTCAGGCCGAAGAAGCGCCTGGAGAGGTGGGAGCGGGCCGTGCTCGCGAGGTGTGAGGAAGAGCTTGAGGAAGGCAAGCTCACAGGGCCGGAGGCCGTGAGGGAGAGGCCCTCCAGGCTCGTGCTCATCTCGGAGCACCCGGTCGTTGACATGCGCGAGGTGAGGCCGCCGGAGGGCACGGTCCTCGTCCACGCGCAGAGCGAGCCCTTCAACGAGCTAGGCCTCGTGGAGCTGGAGACGCTGAAGGCATGGCTGAGGCAGTTCGGCATACCAACGCTCTACGCGCACAGCAGCGGGCACGCCAGCCTCATGCGCCTCGCCAGGCTCGTGGAGCGGGCACAGCCAGATCTGCTCGTGGTGGTGCACACGCCCGAGCCAGAGCTCTGCCGGAAGTTCTTCGCGCGGTTCTGCCAGCGCGTGGTGGTGCCTGGGAAGGG
>CAZPDR010000102.1:0-3914 GCA_964585495.1 uncultured Candidatus Bathyarchaeia archaeon | reverse complement strand
CCGCTTGAGCCCTGTTGCAGCACCTGAGGCCGAAGAAGTGGTAGAGGGCCTTGCCAGTCATGGTAACCACGATGTTCGTGGGAGCAGCGTTCGGAAGGACGAAGCGGGCATCCTCCTCAGGCACGCCCAGGCTCAGCAGGCGGTTGTAGGCATACTCAGCTGCCCTGAGGAACCCCTTGAACACCATGTCCGCCTCTGGGTCTCCCGCTATCGTGCTCGGCTCCACGGCCTCATCGGCCAAGCTCGTCAGGCGCACGTATCTCTGGCTCTGCTGGCTGTAGGAGGCCACGCGGTGCCTCACGAGCTGGTGAGAACAGGCACGCGAGATGCCTGAGATGGCGAAGGTGAAGGAGATGTGCTTGAGGAGCACGTCCGCGCCCACCTTAAGGCCCTCGGCCCTCAGGGCCTCCGTGAGGCTTTTGGAGGGCAGGTAAGCCAGCAGCTCAACCTCCACGGCCCATCACCCTCTGATGGAGCCTTGGGGCCACCTGCTTTAGGGCCGTGATAAGGGCCTCCCGAGCCCCCTCAGGTAGCCTTTCCCGGCCCTCTCCCATGAGGGCCTCCAAAACAGTCCTCAGGTTGCAGCTAAGCAGCCATTTCCGCTCCTCCAGCCTGCTCACCTCGAAGAAGCGGTGGGCGAGGAGGAGGGCCAGCACCTCATCCTCATCTGCCTCAGCCAGGAAGACGAGCCTGTTGTGCTCTAGGACGGAGCCGTGCTTTAAGACGAGTCTCCTCAGCAGCTTGTGCACGCGTCTCTCATCGCCCTTGAGCGCGACGTAGATGTCGGCTGGCGTCTCATCTGAGGACGTGGTGAGCATGGCGGTGACTATCAGGAGCTCCACGTCCGGCGTGGCGGCCAACAACCGCATCTCCATACCTGCTCCCCGAGATAGCTGGGAGGCAGAACTTAAGGTGCTTCTTATCATGTGGCTGAGAGCGAGCCGCCATGCCCGAAAGAGCTTTAGTCCTGCGCAAGTATGCTTAAAAATGTTTTGGACTTCTTTTATCGTGAACGGCAGGAGCTCAGCAAACAGGCACCTCTCCCCTCGCCAGCTCCCAGATGAGTTCCTTTATCCTGTCCAGCCTGTCGTGTATGATGCCCTCAATCTGACCAGCCACATCCTGAAGCCTGACCCCTGGCGCGAGGATTACCTGGGCCGCGGCCACGAGAGGCTCGTCCACGGGCCTCCCTATCTGGCTCAGGAGCCAGACGTAGACCTCCCTCACGGACGGCTGGAGCTCCTCGTAAATGGCCTCGGCTATGCGGTGCGTGAGGATGTTGTAGATCTTCCCCACGTGGCTCACGGGGTTCTTGCCAGCTGCTGCCTCCGAGCTGACGGGCCTGTTGAGCGGTATGACGCCGTTCACGCGATTGCCACGCCCCACCTGGCCTGAATCACCGCTGTCCGCGCTCGTGCCCAGCACGGTCAGGTAAACGCCATCTACGCCGCGCCCGGGCTGGTCGAGCACGTTAAGCTCCACAGTGATGTCGGAGAAGTCGAAGTTCTCGGTCACGAAGTCTTTCACGCGCTCAAGGATGACATCCTTCACCCGGAAGTAGTGGGCCTCATCGGGCACGAAGCGGTCCACGAAGGCCATGGAGATGGTGAGCCTCAGGCTGTCCTTCAGCCTAAGGCCCATAACCTTGATGTCCTCGCCCGACTCCGGGAACTCCTTCTTGAACTCACGCGAGTTCAGGAAGCGCTCCACGGCCAGCACGGCCCTCTCAGTCCTGCTCATGGGGGCGTAGCCCACAGCCGCTGATGTATCGTTGGCCCCTATCTTCTCGCGCTTGAAGATGTCCACGAGCGAGGGGGAGCCGGGCTTAAGCTCCACCTGGTAGCGCACGTGCTCCTCGGGGTCCACGAAGCGCATGTTCTGGCGGAACCATTCCCTCGCGGCCTTGACGGCTATCTCGGCCACCGGGACATCCTCGCCCTGGAAGCTCATGGTAGCCCTGTCGCCGAACACGAGGAGCATGGGCTTCTTCACCACCCCGCCCCCGAACCTTATCTCGGCCTCGCCAGCCACCAAGAGCGACTTGTCCGCGTTGTGGTGGAGGATGGTGCCGAAGCGCTTGAGATACTCACGGCAGAGGGCCACAGAGACGCGGTCCATGATGGCATCACATATGTAGTCTGGGTGCCCCAGCCCCTTGCGCTCCACTATCTCCAGCTTCTGCTCCTCCAGGGGGGGCTGCTTCAGCTCGTCCACGAACACGCCCCTCGGGCGCTTCCCGCCCATCCCCATCACCCCTCCCCGGTCCGTGTAGCGCCGTATATATATGCCTTTCCATTTCTTAAACGGAATATTTTATAACCGCGAGGAATTTATGGCATGCGATATTCGCGGCTTCATACCTCTCCTCCCGCCGCTACTTCTCTATGCCGCGTGGGCCTCACGAGCAAAATACTAGCAGGGCCTAACGTATTATGCTTATAAGTGAGGTCCTGCACTACTACTTGACATGGTAATAACGGGTTCGCTCATAAGGAAGCTCCGGCTGGCCGCAGGGCTAACGCAGAGGCAGCTCGCTGAACTAGCGGGCGTGAGCCAGGCGCACATCGCCAAGATCGAGCTGGGCAAGGTGGATCCGAGGCTCTCGACCGTCAACCGCATCCTAGAGGTGCTCACGGAGCGCCGCGGCCCCCGCTGCAAGGACATCATGACATCTAACATCATCTACGTCAAGCCAGACGCGACCGTGAAGGAGGTCAGCGAAATTATGACTCGATACGCGATCGACCAGGTGCCCGTGATCGACGAGCACGGCCGCGTGATCGGGACGGTAACGGACCGCGCCATCGTGAAGAACCTCAGCCCCGAGCTGGCGGACGAGAAGGTGGAGAAGATCATGGAGCCTCCCATGCCTACCGTGCCCGAGGACACGAGCGTGGCCAAGGTCAGGTTCCTCCTAGAGGAATACCCCGGTGTCCTGGTAACCCGCGGTAAGGACATCGTGGGTATTATCACCAGGGCTGACCTGATCAAGACCATATCGAGCCCGCTTGAGGTAGGGTAAGCTAATTAGCGCTGACCCCATCCTACCGCCCGGTGGAGGGCTTGCCGACGGTCGGCTCAAAGCAGGCCGAGCGCGAGGGCCTGCTGAGGGCGGCCGAGCTCATGGCCGTGGCCGCGAGGACCGCCCCGAAGGCACGGGGCGTGGACGTGGTGGAGACCATGATCATTTTTGGCCCCGAGCTCGAAGAGATAGCCAAGAAGATGGACGAGATAGCGGAGAAGGAGGGACTTCCCTTCTTCAAGCGTGATGCAAATTGCCTTAGGCGCTCCGAGGTCCTCCTGCTCATAGGGGCCTCTGGCTCCAGGCCCAGAGGGCTGAACTGCAGCGCCTGCGGCTTCCGCTCCTGTGATGAGTTCGCGAGGAGGAGGTCCGAGCTCGCCTTCGATGGCCGTTATGCTGGCCCGAGCTGTGCCATGGCCCTCCTGGATCTGGGCATAGCCGTAGGCTCGGCCGTGAAGGTGGCTTCCGACCTGAACGTGGACAACCGGGTTATGTTCACCGTGGGGGTGGCCGCGAGGGCGCTGGGCTACATGAAGGCCGACGTGGTGATGGGCATACCCCTCTCGGCCACGGGGAAGAACATCTACTTCGACAGGAAGGGCTGAAGCGCCTTGCCCGCGGGGAAGCTCGACTACGCCAAGCTGGGCCTGAGGGTCGGCCTAGAGGTGCACCGGCAGCTCGACACGGCTGAGAAGCTTTTCTGCAGCTGCCCGACCGTGCTGAGGAAGGACGAGCCCCACGTGGAGGTGCTGAGGCACCTAAGGCCCACGCAGAGCGAGATAGGCGAGGTGGACAGAGCCGCGCTCTTCGAGGCAGCGAAGGGCAAGACCATCATCTACGAGGCCTACGAGGACACCACCTGCCTGGTGGAGCTGGACGAGGAGCCACCTCA
>CAZPDR010000101.1:0-3935 GCA_964585495.1 uncultured Candidatus Bathyarchaeia archaeon | reverse complement strand
GCGAGAAGGTCATGGACCTGCTGGAGCTCATCTCCGGCAACCGCGTGCACTACGCCATCAACACCGTGGGCGGCGTGAGGCGCGATATAACGCCGAAGGTGGCCGAGAAGATCCTGGAGACCATGAAGGAGATAAGGCCGCTCGCCCAGTACTGCGTGGACATCCTAGATGAGAACGGGCCAGTTGGCAAGAAGGTGAAGGGCATAGGCGTGATGAGCTACGATGAGGCCATCAAGCTGGGCGCTGTCGGGCCAACGCTGCGTGGCTCTGGCGTGAAGAGCGATGTCCGTGCCGACGACCCCTACGCGGCCTACGGCGAGCTCAGCTTCGACGTGGTGGTGGAGAAGGACGGCGATGTGCGGGCCAGGGCGATGGTGAGGGCTCGCGAGAACGTGGAGAGCATCAGCATGATAGAGCAGGCCGTGGGCGCCCTGCCCTCTGGCCCGATAGTGGCCGACCTGCCCGAGCCCGTGGTGGGCGAGTTCGTGGGCCGTGGCGAGGCCCCAAGGGGCGAGCTGGTGTATTACATCCGCGCGAACGGCACGCACAGGCCAGAGCGCGTGAAGATACGCACGCCCACCTTCGCGAACGTCTTCACCTACACGAGGACCCTGCTGGGCGCCAGGCTGGAGCACGTGAGGCCCATCCTGGAGAGCATAGATCCCTGCTACGCCTGCACGGACAGGATGGTGGTGCTCGTGGACGCCAGGACGGGCAAGAGGCGCCCGATCGCCCTCTCGGACCTGCCTTACGGAACGGTCGAGGGGAGGTGATGGGGTTTGGCCGTGAAGAAGCTCCGGGTCTTCAGGGCGGACGCGAGCTCCTGCAACGGCTGCGACATCGAGGTCCTTGAGGCCCTGCTGCCGCGCTTCAAGGTGGGCGAATACATAGACCTCGTCTACGAGCCCGAGCAGGCTGAGGCGCTCGTCATCACGGGTGGCGCGAACTTCAAGACTGCCGAAGAGGTGAAGGCCGTCTACGAGAAGCTGAGGGAGCCGAAGATAGTCATCTGCGTGGGCTCCTGCGCCATCAGCAAGGGCATCTTCGCGGAAGGCTACTCCATGCTCGGGCCAGCGGACAAGCTGGGCATACCGGTAACGGTCTGGGTAGCTGGCTGCCCGCCCAGGCCCCAGGCCATAGCCCAGGCCATAGCCAGCCTCCTCGGCCTTGAGCTCGACACCAGCGAGGAATACTGGGGCGTCCCTGAGGGCTTCCGCGGCCTGCCCGAGCTCGACATGGACAAGTGCGTGGCCTGCGGCGCCTGCGCGAACTCCTGCCCCACGGGCGCCATGAGCTTCGAGGATCTGGAGGCCGAGGAGGCAGCCCTCAGGGCCGTGCGCGTGAACTACGGCCTCTGCATCTACTGCGCCACCTGCCAGGAGATCTGCCCGGAGGAGGCCGTGGAGCTCACGGGCGAATACCGCGCCTGGTTCAAGGGCAAGGAGGAGATGCTGAAGGGCATAGAGGTCCCGCTCAGGCGCTGCGCTAACTGCGGCCGCCCCTTCGCCACGAACAAGCAGGTGGAGGCCTGCCTCAACAGGCTCCTGGAGCGCGCGGGCCGCGTCTACGAGCGCCTGCTGGACGAGGTCAAGCACCTCATGAGCTACTGCCACGAGTGCAGGCACCTGGTGGCGAACCTCAGGGCTGGCAAGGCCCTCCTGACGGAGGCCGACCTGGCCGCTAGGAGCGCTTAGGCCCCAGGTTTAGAGCCCTCTTTTTCTCGCCTTCTTCTCATCCTCAAATACAGGTTCCGAAGGCGCTTCGCCTTCTTGCTATGCGCCGTGTTCAGATACCTGACGCCCGCGCTCTCCAACAGGGGCACGGCCATAGCATATGTGGAGCAGCCCTTCCTCTTGTCGTGCACCAGGGACTTCTCAAACCTATAGCCAGAGTAGCGAGTTCTCAGGCGGTCCTCGCTCTCGCCGAGCTGCCGTATTGCCTTCTGTGTATCACTCCAGCTCAGGCTGCTCCTCTTCACCTCGACCAGGAGGACGGTCCTCTGCTGATGACTAACGATGGCGAGATCGCAGCCGCTCCCGAACTCCAGCTCGGGGCTGAAGACCTCATCGGGCATCAGAACCCCCCTCAGCCGGGGTAGGCTCCCTTAAGCGATCGCAAGGCCTCCTCGGCCAGGGAGCTTAAGGCCCTCTCTATGCTCCTGGGGAGCTCCACGCCCTCCCTCTCGTCCACGGCCAGGGGCTCTATCAGGCCCGTCTCCGGGTCCACGAAGTAGGCCTTCAGGCCCTTCAGCTCGCCCGAGACCAAGAGGTTGCTCAGCTCGGCCAGCACGTAGTGGCTGTGTGTGGTGATGAACACCTTCAGGCGGCGCGACAGGTCGGCCAAGAAGCGGGCCACCTCTATGTGCAGGTCCGCGTGGAGATTGACCTCGGGCTCCTCTATGATGACCATGTCATAGGCGCCGTAAAATAATATGAGCGGAAAAGAAGGCGACAAGATGGCGGAGAGAGGGAGTATTATGCCTATGAGCTGAGCTATGCCTGAAGAGGCCAGCTCTATCGGTATCTTGACACCACGATGATCTTCATACCAGATACGTCCTTTTTCAACCGAGAAGCTACCGATACCTAGCACAGAGCCGGATAATTCGGTCTCGACCGGAAGGCGCGCTCCCTTAATGGCTAGATCAACGATCTTTATATAATCTAATAAGGGCTTCCGCACGCCAAAACCTACTTGTCTTAATATCTCCGCTGCTGATGCTCGCTCAAAAATGTGCCTGTGTATATCTAAGAGTAATGAGATGTAACTGGAGAGAGACGATATAATAGCAAGTCTGTCCGCGGGCACGTAAAGTGCACGGGCCGGAGGACGTTCTTTGTTTCCGAAGAACTGCACTATGAAATCCCTTAACAGTCCCTCGCTTAGCTTGATATTTTCAACAGCAACCTCATGGCTAATGCTCATATCGATGCGGAATTCTTGTTTGTCAAGTCCATAGATGCAGAGCACACGTGCTTTTTCGGCACTTTTTCTTACCAACGTTCTTAGGTCATAAGCTAGGAAGCAGGCCCTTAGCTCAGACGTCATGAAACGCTGACTAGACTCCTTTATGGCACGTATCACGCGTTCCTTTATCTCATCTAAATGTTTTAGAGCCAATTCGCGAACGACATCGTGTGCTGAGCGACCTCTTATTCCACGGCCGTATGAGAAGACGACTTTAGCTATCTCGTCTATAATAATATCAGTAATATGGTCGCCGAGTTCCGAGAGAGTATAAAGGAGCATGGACAGGTAGGTCTTCCCGCTGTTCTGCGGGCCTATCAGCAGGGTGAGATCGCCTATCTCCACGCGCCCCTCTCTTATCGGCCCGAAGTCGTGGACCTCGAACTCGCGGACCAGCATGCGCCAGCACGCTCGGCCGTGATGATGGACGCCAGCCCGGATTAAAACCTTGTGGGCGCGGAGGCACACTCAGCAGCCTACCTTGGCGGGGGCCTCTTGGCTAGATGCGAGGTTATTTCGCATTCCTCCATCATCATTATCCCCTGCCCCAAAGTCTTATAACCTTAGTTGATGAATCCTCATTCGGTGGCAAGGGTTGTCGGTGCCTCTCCCGGAGGTGGCCGAGGCCATCTCGACGGCCATCACGGTTCTGGCCAGCATGGCCGGCGTGGTGGTGCGCTGGGCCTTCCAGCGCATCAGGGGCTCTGGCTACCCGACCACCTGGGGCCACGCGCTGGCGGAGCTCATCATAGGCGTCTTCGCCACCTTCACGGGCCTCCAGCTGGGCATCATCCAGAAGGGCGGGGACCTGATGAAGACCGTGTTCTTCGGCTTCTTCTCGGTCGATATAGCCGAGAGCGTCTTCAGGCGCTACAGCGTGCCCAAGCACATAGCCGTGGCCGAGGACGCCATAAAGGACCTGGAGAAGGTGCTGGCGGAGGCCATGTTGGAGGCCATGGAGGAGAAGG
>CAZPDR010000100.1:0-3942 GCA_964585495.1 uncultured Candidatus Bathyarchaeia archaeon | reverse complement strand
ACCTTCAAGCCGGTGAGGGGCACCTTCAAGCTCATGGCCAGCGTGGCGCCAGACCTCTACGAGGTCGTCCGGCCCGCCTACGAGCAGGCTGAGTGGCGCGGTGGCTACCTCTACTTGCCAGCAGAGCGCCGCTACGCCATCATGAAGGCTGTCAGGGAGCTCGCGCTCGCTGCTGGCCTTGCCTTCGCCACCTGCCGGGAGGGCTTCCCTGACCTGAACACCACGATATGCGATGGGACGGCCTACATCCGCGCGGCCGGGCGTGGCCTCACGAGCTTTTTAAGCAGGAGGAGTTCTTCCCGCTAGATGATCGATGTAGCCGAGCTTGAGAGAGCGATTAAGGAGCGCTTGAGGAAGCGTGAGGAAGTCATCAGGGCCGTGGGGGATTTCGCCCTCAAGGCCAGCCAGGTGCTCGGCCCCCTCACGGCCATCCTCTACGGCTCTTACGCGAGAGGGGATTTCAACCTCTGGAGCGATGTAGATGTGCTCTTCGTCGTCCGCGATGAGGTAGCCCTCCCGCGCAAGCCCCACAAGCGCGTGGAGCTCGTGCTGGACTTGGTGCCACCTGGCTTCGAGGTTCACCTGGTGAGGGAGGGCGAGCTCAGGAGGGCGTTGGCCAAGAGGGCTTTCGCCAGGGCTGCGCTCGCGGGAGCCGTGGTGGTGCTGGACCAGCTCGGCCTGGCGGAGGAGCTCCGCGCGATGGGCTTGGGCGTGGAGGTGGGCGGGCGAGGGGCCTGGAGGGGCTTGACCGGGAGGACTAGCCCGCCCCCACGCCAGGCGTGCGCCCCACGAAAAAGCTAAATAAGGGTCGGCAGGCCCTCCCCATGAGCTGGAGGAGCGTGATGGTGGGATGAGCAGGCCGGAGAAGCCCCACCTGAACCTCATCGTGATAGGGCACGTGGACCACGGCAAGTCCACCATGGTAGGCCACCTCATGTATCTCTGCGGCGCCGTGGACGACAGGACCATCAGGCAGTATGAGGAGGAGGCGAAGAAGATAGGCAAGGAGACGTTCAAGTTCGCCTGGGTGCTGGACAGGCTGAAGGAGGAGCGAGAGCGCGGCCTCACCATCGACCTCACGCACCTGAAGTTCGAGACGCCCAAGTATTACTTCACCATCATCGATGCGCCAGGCCACAGGGACTTCGTGAAGAACATGATAACGGGCGCCAGCCAGGCCGACGCGGCCATCCTGGTGGTCTCGGCCAAGAAGGGAGAGTTCGAGGCAGGCATAGGCCCGGGCGGCCAGACCCGCGAGCACGCCTTCCTGGCCTTCACCATGGGCATCCGCCAGATCGTCGTGGCCGTGAACAAGATGGACGATGCCACGGTGAACTGGAGCCAGGAGAGGTATGAGGAGGTCAGGCAGCGCGTGGCCGACATGCTGAAGATGATAGGCTACAAGGTGGACAAGATCCCCTTCGTGCCCGTCTCCGGCTGGACTGGCGACAACCTGGTGAAGCGCAGCGAGAGGATGCCCTGGTATAAGGGGCCCACGCTCCTGGAGGCCCTAGACACCTTCGAGGTGCCGCCCAAGCCCATCGACAAGCCTCTCAGGATACCAATCCAGGATGTCTTCAGCATCACGGGCGTGGGCACCGTTCCCGTCGGCCGCGTGGAGACGGGCGTGCTGAAGGTGGGCGACATCGTGGTCTTCATGCCGCCCAACAAGCAGGGCGAGGTGAAGTCCATAGAGATGCACCACCAGAGGATAGACAAGGCCGTGCCCGGCGATAACATAGGCTTCAACGTGCGCGGCATCTCCAAGAAGGATGTCAGGCGCGGTGATGTGGCTGGCCACACGGACAACCCGCCCACGGTGGTGAAGGAGTTCATAGGCCGCATCATAGTCATCTACCACCCGACCTCCATCGCGGCTGGCTACACGCCCGTGCTCCACGCCCACACGGCCCACGTGGCCTGCCGCTTCAAGGAACTCATCGCCAAGATAGACCCGAGGACCGGCCAGGTTGTCGAGAAGAGCCCGAGCTTCCTGAAGACGGGCGATGGCGCTGTGGTGCGCTTCGAGCCCCTGAGGCCCATCGTGCTAGAGGAATACCGCAAGATACCCGAACTTGGCCGCTTCGCCATCAGGGACATGGGCCAGACGATAGCTGCCGGTGTTGTCCAGGAGATCACCGAGGAGTGGCCGATAAGCAAGTAGGAGCGCCCGCGCCTCTGGCACATTTATTCGAGCTCTAGCCTCCCCTTTCCCCGAGGGCCTAGGCTCGCTCATATGCCTCGGCACATGCGACGTGCCCCTCTGGAGTTCCTAGGCCGTGAGCTCCACGACCTCTATGCGCTCTGGGTCGGCCACGCCCAGCCCCCGCTCCTCGGCCAACCTGAGGTGCTTCACCTCAAGTGGGTCGTGGCCCAACAGGCGCGCTCCCACGGCATCAGCGGCCACGGGGTCGTCCGAGAAGATCATGACGCCCTTGGGCACCAGCTCGCCACCCAGCTCACCTCCCACGCAGGCCACGCGGCCATCTATTATGGCCAGGTGGGGGCGCATGTAGGTGCAGATGTCCACGATGCTCTCGTGGATGCCCAGGTAGTGGTAGCGCCTCTTCTTGCCCGTGGGCACCTCCTCGCTGGGCGCGGCCCCGAGCATGTTCTTCAGGCTGAGCGTTACGCGCGTGAGGGAGTGCGTCTTCAGGAGGGCGAGGGAGATGAGGTAGGCGCCCTCGAAGACGCGGGGCACCTCCAGGCTCTTCAGCACGAGCGCGTCAGGCCGCTCCACGCGCTTGCGCTCTGCCCGGTTCAGATCCAGGAGCTCCACGCCCAGCTCCCTCAGGCGCCCGTAGCCCAGGGCCTCGAAGGCACGGGTGGTCTCACCCCAGCCCGAGCCCTCGGCCACCATGACCTCGTAGCCGCGGGCCATGTAATATCGCACCACGGCCTCCGTGGCCTCCACGGGCGTGGTGGGGCCGTGCCTGGCCAAGATGAGGTTGGGCTTCACGACCACGCGCTCCTGCTCTGGCTCGGGGAAGTGGGGCAGAGCGGCCTCCACCATCGCCTGTGGGTCGGTCCCCCTCACCAGGATTACCCTCGCCTTCCTCAACCTAACAGGGTTATCCGCGGGGGCCCAGATAAGCCTGCCTACGGGATGACGACCGACACCTCCAAGACGGCCGGGCCGGAACTCCTGGCCCCCCTAAAGCCGCGCGGGGCTGGCGCTAGTGCCAAAAGCCTTTTATACCAGGCATCATGCCGACCGCCATCTGGGTTAGCGTGGAGCTCAGGCTCGGCCTCATAGGCCTCGGGAACGTGGGCACCGGCTTCTTAGAGCTCCTGAACGAGAAGCAAGGGCTCGTAAGGGAGCGATACGGCCTCCAGCTGATGGTGGTGGGCATCGCCGACCTGGCCAAGGGCTCTGTTTACGATGAGAACGGCCTCGACCTGGCCAAGGTGGTCGAGCTGAGCAAGCGTGAGGGCTCGCTGCTCCCCTACCCGGGTGCCGTGGAGTTCGAGCAGTTCACCTCGCTCGACCTAGCCCGTGCGGAGGGGGTGGATGTTATCGTGGAGGCCACGCCCACCAATCTGGAGACGGGCGAGCCAGGTTACACGCACATAAGGACAGCGCTGGAGGCGGGGAAGCACGTTGTTACCACGAACAAGGGCCCCATCGCGCTCAGGTATAAGGAGTTGAAGGAGCTCGCGGCCAGGAAGGGCGTCTTCCTGCGCTTCGAGGGCACCGTGATGAGCGGTTCTCCCTGCATCAGCTTGGGCGCGGAGTGCCTCAGGGGGGCGGAGGTAACGCGCATAAGGGGGATCGTGAACGGCACCACGAACTACATACTCACCGAGATGGCCAGGGGCGTGGACTACAGGAAGGCGCTCAGGAGGGCTCAGGAGCTGGGCTACGCGGAGCCGGACCCGACCGCGGACGTGGAGGGCTGGGATGCGGTGGCGAAGGCCATGATTTTGGCCAACGTCTTCATG
>CAZPDR010000099.1:0-3968 GCA_964585495.1 uncultured Candidatus Bathyarchaeia archaeon | reverse complement strand
GTGGCGGGCCACGAAGCGCACGTCCTCCTTATCGCCGTAGGTGCAGATCATCACCACGCCCGTGCCGAACCCCGGGTCCACCATCTCGTCCGCGAAGATGCGCACGCGGCGGCCCACCAGGGGCACCAGGAGCTCCTGACCCACGTAGGCCTGGTAGCGCTCGTCCTCTGGGTGGACGGCCACGGCCACGCAGGCTGGAATGAGCTCCGGCCTGGTGGTCGCGATGGTCAGGTGCTCGTCGGGCCTATCGGCCAGGGGGAAGCGCACGAAGTAGAGCTTGTCCACCCGTGTCTCGTATTCTACCTCCGCGTCCGCGATGGCCGTGCCACAGCGGGGGCACCAGTTCACCGGGTGCTGGGCCCTGTAGATGTAGCCCTTCCTGTAGAGGAGCACGAAGGAGAGCTGGGTGCGGCGCCAGTAGTCAGGGTCCATGGTCTTATACTCAAGGGACCAGTCTATGGAGTAGCCGAGGCGCCTGATGGCCTTCTTCATGGCCTCTATGTTCTCCTCCACGAACTCCACGCAGAGGCGCCTGAACTCCTCTGGCGGCACCTCTGTCTTCGTGATGCCGTGCTTCTGCTCCACGCGCACCTCCGTGGGCAGGCCGTGGCAATCCCAGCCCTGGGGGAAGAGCACGTTGTAGCCCCTCATGCGCTTGTAACGGGCCACCACATCGAAGTAGGTCCAGTTGAGCACGTTCCCCATGTGGAACTCGCCCGAGGGGTAGGGCGGTGGCGTGTCTATGGAGAACACGGGCCTCTCCCGGTCCTCCCAGTCGAAGCGGTAGATGCCCTCCCGCTCCCAGAACTCCTGCCACTTAGGCTCGACCGCCCTAGGGTCGTAGTCCTTGGGGAAGGGCTCGGCCGACATCACCACCACCGAGGCCAACCGAGGCCTTAAGCTTAGCCTAGGCCAATCGATCTTGGCCAAAGCTTATAAGATGTTCGTCCAGCGGAGCACGCAGCCCGTTGCGCACGGGGAAGCCCTAACAGGCCATATAGCAATCGAAAGGCTTAATAGCGAGGGCACTGAAGGCGGAAATGCCATGTTAGCGGCCCTCTACATAACCACAGGCCTCTGGGCGAGCTATACAGCCGACCTGATGCTCGTGGCCCGGAAGCTGGTGGCCGCCAGGCCAGGCCCCAGGCTCGGCTGGTGGTTCTGGCCGCTCGTGGCCGCCTTCCTAGGCCTCCTCGGCTTCTGGCACGGCTGCCACGTGCTGCTGATGCCAGCCCACCTGTATGCCATCAACGCGATCGGCCTTAGGGCCCTAGTCTTCATCATCACCATCGGGGCAGGGCACGTCCTGGCCAAGGAGCTGGCCAAGAGATCGGTTAAGGCAGAAGAAGGCGCGGCTGCACGTGCTCCACGCAGGCTCCGTAAGATTTCTCTCAAGAAGGCCGGGAAGGTCGCGCTCGCCATAGTGCTGGTGCTCGTCATCCTAGAGGCGCCCGTGGGCCTCCCCCTCCTGGGCCGCTGGGTGAAGTTCAACCGCGCCACCCACCTCCTGGGCGTCCTCAAGGTCATGGGGCCGGGCGACATCACGCTCTTCCCGGAGATCGACCCCGAGCAGCTCCGTGTCACCACGAGCAGGATAGCGCTCTCCATAGCGGAGATGAAGAAGACCAGCGCCGCCTCCCTGGTAACGAGCGTCCACCTGGGCTTCTACGAGGGCGAGCTGTGCTGGATAGCAACCGTGAGCGAGCCCCCTGCCTTCGGGCGCTTCCTGCTCGGTGCCAGCAACCGCCTGAAGGAGATCATAGTGGTGCCCATCACGGACGCCACGGGCGAGCGGGCGAGCGTGGTGCCCCTCAGGGCCGGGTATGGCGAGGGCCTCTGGTTCGACAAGGACATCCGCGTGCACGCGCAGGACCTCTTCCCCACCCGGACCTTCAGCCGCGCCTACCTGACCTGGAGCCCGGAGTTCAACAAGCTCGTCTACATCACCACCAGCTACTACGAGGACCCCCTCGGCCCCCTGAAGGACCCCATGGTGCACGTCTGGGACCCACAGACGGGCGCCCTCCTGGCCTCCTACCGGCCCGAGGAAGCGCCTGACTGGGTCATCCAGCGCTGGGACGAGCGCTGGCTTGAGCTAGCTGGCTCTGCCTTCGGCGAGTTCCGCTGGACGGCCGAGAACGACCTGAACTTCTGGAATGGCCTGCCCTACTACTCCGACCGCTCTGCTGAGCCCGCTGAGCCAGAGGGGCTCCGCTACCAGCTCTGGCCCAACGGGGAGCTGGTGGGCGTTTACCTCTTCCAGAACAAGCGCAACCCCAGCCTGCTGGAGCTGGTCATAATAGCCCGGAGGGATGGCGTTTACCTCTACAGCCTGGACCACCTGGCCCTCATCTCGCCCTCAGAGGCCAAGGCCGTGGCCAAGGCCGGCCTTCCCGCCCTGCCCAGCGGCCGCTACTCCACGCCTCTCGCGCTCCTCTACAGGATAGGGCAGGAGCTCTACTACCACATACCCATCTTCATCTACAGCGGGGGCCACTACACGCCAGCCTACTTCGCGCTCGTGAGGGCCACGGACAGGCGCTGCATCCGCACGAGCTGTGCTGAGGAAGGCGGGCTCAGGGAGGCCGTCCTAGCCGCCTACGCCCAGGTGAAGCGCGTGGTGGTAGAGCGCATCGAGCTGAGGGGCACGCTGGTCGGCAAGCACGAGTATGTGGAGGGCGGGAACACGCGCATCTGGCTGGAGATAAGGCTTGAGAACGGCACGGTCGTGCACGCCCTGGCCAAGGTGGAGCTCCTGGAGCCCGAGGACGTCTACCTGCTGCTGACCAAGGAGCCCGGGGACCCGATAGCCGTGGTCGTGGACGCCAGGATGGTGGTCCTGGACGTGCTGGAATAGGCCCGAGCACGAGTGCGAGTTTATTACCCCCGCGTGCTCCTTCTCTAATGAGCCGGGCAGAAGCCCGCCTTCTCACACCCCCTGAGGGCCTGCCGCTGGCTCCCGCCTGTGATGGGGGCGCGGTCGGGCGGGCGACAGGCCATGACGGCTGCCGTGGGGTCCTGAGGGCCTTCTGGCCCGAAGGGGCTCCATGATGAGCTGCCCACCTTCAAAACCTCATGAAAGACTCCTGGCCAGGGCCAGCTCTACCCGAGCTCCTCGACGGCCAGCCGAGGGCTTTCTTGTGAGAGGCAAAAGTGTCTAATACGCCTGGCGGTCTACCTGCTGGCGGGGCGAGCGCGGTGTCGGGTGAGGGAGTTCTAAAGCTGACATGGCTGAACGATTACGCCTGCGTGCTGATCCGCGCCCCTGATATGGCCCTCGTGGTGGACCCGGTCGAGGTGAGCCCCGCCCAGGTGGGGCAGGTGAGTGCCATCCTCATCACGCACGAGCACTACGACCACCTGGACGCGGACCTGGTGGCCTCCCTCCAGGCCCGGGCGAACTGCCTGGTGGTAGCCGACCCCACCTCCTCACAGCTCCTCACCAGGCGCGTGCCAGGCGATAAGCTCATCACGGTGGAGCCGGGCAGCCAGATCGACGTGGAAGGGGCCAAGATATACGTGGAGGAGTGCAATCACCCGCCCGCCAGCACGCCCGTAACCTACCTGATAGAGGTGGGCGGCTTCAAGGTCTATCACACGGCCGATAGCCTCCCCTTCCCGCGCATGGCCGACATAGGGGCCGAGCACAGGCCGGACATCACGTTCTGCACGGTCGGCATAGCTCCTGGCACCTCGCCGCGCACGGGCGTTGAGATAGCAAAGCTCGTGAGGCCGAAGGTGGCCATACCCTACCACACCCGCAGGAAGGCCGACCTAGAGCTCTTCGCCCGCCTGCTCGCGCAGGAGGCACCGAATATAAGGTGCGTGGTGCTGGCTAAGGGGGAGGAGTTCGCCTACCCCTGAGGTGCGGAGCGTGGAGCGGGAGGAGCTGGTGCGCGAGGCCTGCAAGGCCCTGGCCCGCATAGGGGCCGTGAAGTTCGGCATCTTCAAGCTCACGAGCGGGAAGA
>CAZPDR010000098.1:0-3996 GCA_964585495.1 uncultured Candidatus Bathyarchaeia archaeon | reverse complement strand
GAGGAGCTCCTCAAGATGCAGCAGAGCGTGGAGCGCCTCACCACGGGCTCAAAGGCCCTGGACAGGCTCCTGGGCGGAGGGCTCGAAACGCAGGCGATAACGGAGTTCTACGGCGAGTTCGGCAGCGGGAAGAGCCAGATCTGCATGCAGCTCTGCGTGAACGTCCAGCTGCCCAGGGAGCGGGGTGGCCTTGAGGGAGGGGCGCTCTACATAGACACGGAGCACACCTTCCGGACGGAGCGCATCGTCCAGATGGCCAAGCACATGGGCCTGGACCCGAAGGAGGTGGTGAAGAACATCATCTACGCTGAGGCCTTCACGTCCGACCACCAGATGTTCTTGCTCGACCACGCGGACGAGGTGATCAAGGAGCGCAACATCAGGCTCATCATCATAGACTCGCTCACGGCCCACTTCAGGAGCGAGTATGTGGGGCGCGAGTCCCTGGCGGAGAGGCAGCAGAAGCTGAGCAGGCACCTCCACAAGCTCATCAGGCTGGCCCGTGCCTTCAACGCCGTCGCCGTCGTCACGAACCAGGTGATGGCCAAGCCCGATGTGTTCTTCGGGGATGCCGTCGCGCCCATAGGAGGCCACATAGTGGCCCACACGAGCCACACGCGCATCTACCTGAGGAAGGGCAAGGGGAACGTGCGCATCGCCAGGCTGGTGTCGAGCCCCTACCTGCCGGAGGGGGAGGCGGTGTTCAAGATAACGGAGAACGGCATAGAGGACGTGAGCGAGGAGGAGATGGGGAGGGCTAGGCGGAAGTGATACGCGGTAGGGCTAGGGAGCTCCTCCAGGCCTTCCTGGAATCCCTTTTGTCCGGCCGCTACGCGGAGGCTGAGAGGCAGCTCTCGGCCCTGGCGAAGCGCCTGGCGAAGAAGGGCGAGTGGGGCGAGGGCTACCTGAGCGCCCTCAGGGGCCTCCTGGACGCGAGGAGGGCCAACGATAGGCATGCCTTCCGCCTGGAATTGGTCGAGGACCCGGAGGAGCTGAAGGAGCTCAGGAAGGAGTTCATGGCCCACGCCAAGGCCAGGCATCACGCGGACTTCGACAGGGGATACTTCTCGGCCCTAAAGGACCTTGCCTTCCTGGCCCTCAAGAGGGCTAGAGCTCAGGCCCAGGAGCCCCAGACGGTGTAGAAGAAGGTCCAGGAGAAGAGCCACATGAAGAGGTAGGAGTCCAGGCCCACCACGGCCGCGTCCCGCTTCCTGATGCCCCTCGGCCTGATGCGCCTGAGCACCTTGTAGGACGCGTAGTAGATGGCCGCGGCCCAGGCGATGGCGAGCACCCAGCTAAGGATGAAGAAGGGGAACTCCAGCCTGCTGAGGAGAGCGCTCACGATGCCCGTGAGAAAGCCCACCAGCGCCCTTATGTAGAAGAGCTTGTCAGTAGGCTTCAAGGCCCATCTCCCCGGTGATGGCCATGCCCAAGACGGCGCTGAGCGGCCTGGACCTGGCGGCCGTGGTCCGCGAGCTGAGAGAGCTCATCAAGGGCTCCCGCCTCGCGAACATCTACCAGCTCGGCCAAAATAAGTTCTTGTTGAAGCTCAGGGGGCGTGGCCGCACCTTCAGGCTGCTCGTGGAGCTAGGGAGGCGTGCCCACCTCCTGGGCGAGGGCAGGGAGATGAGCGTGCCGGAGCGACCTCCTCCCTTCTGCATGGGGCTCCGCAAGGACCTGAGGGGCCTCCTCTTAGCCGATGTGCGGCAGAGGGGCCTGGACAGGCTGCTTGAGCTCGTCTTCTCAGGCCGCGAGGAGGCCTTCAGGCTCGTCTTCGAGCTCTTCGGCCAGGGAAACCTGGTCCTAGTGGGGCCTGATGGCCGGATAAAGCGCGTGCTGAGGCCGAGGAGGATGAGGGACAGGGAGCTCCTGCCGGGCCGCGAGTTCAGGTATCCCCCGAGCCCGGAGCTGGACATCAGCAGGCCGGGGGAGCTTGACCTGGGGCGGCTGAGGGAGCTGGGCTCCCTTGAGGCCGTCAGGGGCCTGGCCCGGCTCACGGGCCTCGGGGGCACCTACGCCGAGGAGGTGCTGGCCAGGGCTGGCGTGGAGAAGGCGATTCCCTGCTCCTCCCTCTCCGATGAGGAGCTGGCCCGCGTGAGGGAGGCCCTAGCTGGCCTGGTCGAGCAGGTGCTCGAAGGGCCTCTTGAGCCGCGCGTCATCGCCTCCGGTGGCCGCTGGCTGGACGTGGTGCCCGTGAAGCTCGTGAAATACGCGGGCCTGGAGGAGATAGCCTTCCCGACCATGAACGAGGCCGTAGAGGCCTACTTCTCAAGGCTTGAGGCCGAGGGCGCCCGGGAGAGCACGCTGAGGGAGCTTGAGGAGGGGGTGCGAAGGCTTGAGGAACGCCTGAGGCTGCAGGAGGAAGCCCTGGCCAGGCTGAGGGGGGAGGAAGCGAAATGCAGGGAGGCCGGGGACATCATATTCGCACGCCTCCACGAGCTCAACGGGCTCCTGAGGGCGCTGAGGGACCTCAGGGAGGAGCTGGGCGATTGGCCTTCCGTGCGAGAGGCCCTGGGCGAGCTCAGGCGGAGGGGGCCTCCCTTCTCCTGGCTGGTGGACCTCAGGCTGGGGCCTGAGGGGCCTCGCGTGCTCTTGGCCGTGGATGGCGTGGAGCTGGCGCTCGACCCGAGGGCTCAGGCCCAGGAGGCAGCCGCGAGCTATTACGAGCGAGCGAAGAAGGCACGGAGGAAGGCGGAGGGAGCCGCTAGGGCCCTGGAGGAAACGCGGAGGGAGCTTGAGGAGGCCAGGGGGAAGCTGGCCAGGGCGAGGGAGGAGGAGCTCGTGCTTGAGGTGCCTGCCGCTCGCGGGGAGCTCCCTGCCCCCTCCCAGCCTCCCGCGGCCGTGAGGAGGGCTTGGTATGAGAGGTTCAGGTGGTTCCGGTCCTCAGACGGCTTCCTCGTGGTAGCTGGCAAGGACGCGGCCACGAACGAGCTCCTGGTCAAGCGCTACGCTGAGCCAGGCGACTTGCTCCTCCACGCTGAGCTGCCTGGCGCTCCCTTCGTGCTCGTGAAGGCCGGTGGACGCGAGGTGCCCGCGAGCACGCTTGAGGAAGCTGCTCAGATGGCCATAGCCTACTCCAGGGCTTGGAAATACGGCCTTGGGGCAGCCACGGCCATCTGCTTCAGGCCAGAGCAGGCCAAGAAGGTAGGACCTCATGGTGAGAAGCTCCCGAAGGGCACCTTCTACATACTCGGCAGGAAGGAATACGTGCGTGGCGTGCGCCCCCTCCTGGCCATAGGTGCCGTGCGCTCCGATGGCCGTTTTAAGCTCACGGTAGGCCCCGTGGGCGCTGTGGCCAGCAGGGCTGCTGCCTTCGTCCTAGTGGGGCCTGGCGATACCCCGGCTCGCGAGCTGGTGAGGGAGGCCGTCAGGGAGCTTGAGGCCCGCTTAGGCCCTCTGGCGCTTGGCAAGGAGGAGCTTGAGCGGGCGGCCTCGGGCATACCATACGGGCGCGGGCGCCTCCTACGCGGTAGCAGGTGATAATTGGGTAGTTGTTAAGCTTATCTGGCACGCCCATCTAGACCGGCTCGGTGAGCGAAGAGAGGTGGGCTAGGTGTCCGAGCGCGGTGATGAGCTGCTGCTGGTCCGCGACATCATGGTGAGCCCCGTGATCACGGTGGGCGAGGAGGACACCATAGCTGACGTGGCCAAGCTCATGGACGAGCAGGGCGTGGGCAGCGTGGTGGTCGTGTCCCGTAATGGCGAGCCCGTGGGCGTCATCACGGCCCGGGACATAGTGCGCAAGGTGGTGGCCCGCGGCCTAGATCCGGCCAAGGTGAGGGCCTCTGAGGTGATGAGCTCCCCGCCCATAGAGATAGGCGCGGACGAGGACGTGAGGGAGGCGGCCAGGCGCATGGCCCGCTTCGACGTGAGGCGGCTCATAGTGAAGCACAAGGGGAGGATGGTGGGCATAGTAACGAGCAAGGACCTCCTGGCCGCCCTGCCCTCCCTCATGGACGTGGTCTTGGAGAAGTGCCGTGCTGGCCTGGTGAGGCC
>CAZPDR010000097.1:0-4006 GCA_964585495.1 uncultured Candidatus Bathyarchaeia archaeon | reverse complement strand
ATGAGGTGAGGGGCGATAAGCTCCTCATAATAGTGGACATCTACATAAGGGTGGAACTCCCCACTCCGCGTGGGGCGCCAGCCCCCTCAGCCATAGAGGTCTCCATCCGCAGGGAGGTCGAGACGAACATCCAGCGGTGATGGCCGTCTCACATGGGGCGGTAGGAGCACTCCTGTTTTTGGCATAAAAATGGACGCCAGGAGGCCCTCTTCCTCCAACACGGTCCCATAGAAGTCGCTGTGAAGCGATTCGGCCTCTCTTAAGGCTCTGGAAATCCCAGGGTGCCGTCTCCCTGGCATACATCCTCAGCTCAGCGTGCCTGGCCACCATCACGCCCTTCCTTGCCGCGAGGACGCACTTGATGGTCTCCACAATAGCCTCCCACATATACTCGCTTGCCTTCTCCAGCCAGCCTCCGTGAGGATATCACCTGGCCCGCTTCAGCATCTATCAGCACCTCATATGTGTAATACGGGCTCAGGACACCGGTAATAGCGCATATCTCTTCGCTATCGCCACGGTTTCTTCAGCGCTTTTAACCAGCATCATCTCACACGGCCCGCGAGGGCCTCTCTTGGCCATAAGGCTTCACGGCCAGCTTTAAGCCCTCCCGCCCCCCATGTGGGGTGCCGTGGATGGCTGCTGGGGAGGCTCGCGAGTGGTATGAGGCCGCGGTAGAGGACCTCAGGGAAGCCGTGTTCTTGATAGACAACGGCTGGTATCCAGATGCCTGTTTCCACGCGCAGCAGGCGGCCGAGAAGGCGTTGAAGGCATTCCTCAGGGCGAGCGGCATCGTGGCCAGAACCCACAGGCTCAGCCAGCTGGCCCGAGCGGCCGAACACCACGGGCTAGACCTCAGCGGGATCGGGGAAGAGGAGCTTGAGCTATTAACGGAGCAATATATGGCGCCCAGATACCCTAACTTCAGGCAGGAGCGTGGGCTAAGTCTCGCGGACTACACAGAGGAGTTCGCGAGGCGATGTTTAAGCCTGGCTAGGGATATCCTACGGAGGGTAGAGAGGTGCCTGAGGGAGAGAGGGCTCCTCTAGGCCGGGGGAGGCGGTTCGGCACGACCGAGTTCGGCGCTGATGTCGAGGAGGAGCTCCACCACCTGCTTAAGGGGCTCCTCAGCTGCCCTCACAGGCTCAGGTCCCTCGTGGTCTTCGGCTCGCGGGCTCGCGGCGATTGGAAGCCCTGGAGCGATACGGATGTGGTGATAATCGTGGAGGCCAAGAGCATAGCAAAATGGGCTCCTCTCCACGGACTCGGCCTGCCCAGGGATGCCGTTGAGGTTGCTGAGCGCTCCTGCGTTGAGGCTCGCGTGTTCACGCCAGAGCGGTTCCGGGAGCTGCTGCGCTCCTTCAACCTCACGGCCCTAGACGCGCTTGAGGAGGGGGTGGTGCTCTTTGACGATGGCTTCTGGCGCGAGGTCAAGGCGGAGTTCGAGCGCATGAAGGCCTCTGGCTGGGTGGAGAAAATCCCCATAGGGTGGAGGATCAGGCGTGGCTCAGCGCCTCTCCATGGCAAGCCGCCTCCTGATGCTCATAAAGCCCATTAGCCCGTCCGCGAGCCCTTTGGCCGAGCGCCTGAAGGTCTTTGTCAGTTCTTTCACGGCCTCCTTTGGCAGGCCTTGGGCTTGGAGTTCCTGCCTGAGCCCTCTCTCGGCTGCCCTAAGCTGGCTCGACAAAAAGAAGCGGAGGGAGAGGGAGGTGGCCGTGAGCCTCACAAGCCCCTTCAGGGCCGTGAAGGCTGCTTTGAGCCAGGAGGGCAATTCCTTCCGCTCCCCGCTTCAGCCCTCTGTCTCTTCCTCGGCTCCCTCTTCTTCTGCCTCTTCCTCCCCGGCCCTTACCTGGACCTTCAGCGGCCCCTTGATGGCCTTCAGCAGCGATTCGCCCGACTCCATGAGGGAGGTGAGGTATTTCTTGGCCATGTCCAGCGCGTCCTCGGGCGCTATGCCGGAGCTCACGAGTTCCTTGTAGAAGGCGCCCACGGCCTTGCCCAGGTTCCGGCCTGCCTCCTCGGATATCACGGAGCGGATGGTGTCCCTTATGAGCTTGGGCAGCGCCTCGCTCACCGCGCCCAGGACCTCGGCTACCTCCTCGGCATCTGAGACCCGGTGGCGCCTTCCCTCCTCGCGCTCCCGCTCGCCCACCGCACCTCACCGGGCTAGAGTAGGGCTGGCTAACGCTCTTCACGCTTCCGGTCCTTAGTGGCCAGCCTCTGGCCACCTCGCCTCCCCCGCTCGCCAGCAGGCAGGCGCTCCGGCAGGTCGAACTTCCTCCCGAAGCCCTCGACCTCGACCACCAGCCCTAGCTCGCGCAGCTGCTCAAGCCTCTGCCTCACCACGCGCCTGCTCGCCCGGCCGCGCCTGGCTCTCACGGCCCTCGTGAGCTCCGAGATGTTCATGGGGCCTCCCTCCGCCAGGGCCTCAACCACGCATCGCGAGATGTCGTCGTGGGCTGGCAGCTGCCTCAGCACGGCCTCGGCCACCAGGGCCCTCCTCAGCGCCCTGAGGCGGCTTGAGTAAATCCTGGTGCCGCTCAGGAGGAGGGAGAGGAGCTCCGGCAGCACGTCAAGGTCTATCAAGAGGCCCAGGGCGTTCTCAAGCCTCTCCAGGCGCCTCACCACCTCATCGAGCTTCCTCGACAGCTCCTCCAGCCTGTCGCTGGACAAGGGAGCGGCCTCCCACGTGGTGCCTCCACTCGTTAGGCCGTGGCATGGGGCTTAAGCTTTGGATACTGATGCCAGAGACATCGGGTTTCCTGCCTCACTCTCAGCCAGCATGATGGCCACACCGTTCGCGATGACAAGATGGCAGGCCGCGCTCACGCTCGCACGTAAAGGTTTTAAATCCGCCTGCCGCCCTTAAAGCCCCTGGAGCGAGAGGTGCTGAAGCATGGCCTTTGCCATGCCAGGAGCTTACGATAGGGCTATCACGGTCTTCTCGCCAGAGGGCCGCCTCTTCCAGGTCGAGTATGCGCAGGAGGCGGTGAACAAAGGCAGGACCATCATAGGCATCAGGTGCAAGGAGGGCGTGGTGCTGGGGGCCGAGGAGGAGCTCCGCTCCAAGCTCCAAGATCCTACGTTCGAGTGGAAGCTCTACCAGGTGGACGAGCACATAGGTGTGGCCCTCGTGGGCCTGGGGCCGGATGCCCGCATCCTCATCGACCAAGCCCGCATCTACGCCCAGAGCAACAGGCTCCTCTACGATGAGCCCATAGACGTGGAGACGGTTACGAAGCGCATCTGCGATATAAAGCAGCTCTACACCCAACACGCAGGCGTCAGGCCCTTCGGCGTCTCGCTCATCATAGGCGGCGTGGACCGGACGGGCCCGAAGGTCTTCATCACCTTCCCAGGCGGCTCCTACTACTCCTACAAGGCCGTGGCCGTGGGCCGGGGCCGCGATGTGGCCGAGTCCATCCTCACGAAGGAGTATCGGGAGGACATGACGCTTGAGGAAGCCATCACCCTGGCCGTGAAGTGCCTGCTCAGGTCAGCTGAGGCCCGGGGCGAGAGCACCAGGATTAGGATAGCCGTGATCCCAGCCGACACGAAGCGCTACAGGCTGCTGACGGACGAGGAGGTGAGCAGATACATAGAGAAGGTCGGGAGCGCCTGAGGCTCGGGCGCCCGAGGCTGGGAGACCATGAGGAAATACACGGTCATCAGGCTCTCCAGGGCTGGCGAGAAGTTCGAGGTGGTCGTGGACCCGGACAAGGCCTTCCAGCTCAAGGTGGAGGGCAAGCCCGTGCCGCTCGATGAGGTAGTGGCCATGGACATGATCTACACGGATTGGAAGAAGGGCCTGAGGGCCTCTCGCGAGGCTCTCCTCAAGGCATTCAAGACGGACGACGTGAGGAAGGCCATAGAGATCATCGTGAGGCAGGGGGAACTCCTCCTCACGGCCGAGCAGAGGAGGAAGCTCGTGGAGGACAAGAAGCGCCAGATAATAACCTTCATCTCGCGGAACTGCGTGGACCCGAGGACCAAGCTCCCCCACCCC
>CAZPDR010000096.1:0-4007 GCA_964585495.1 uncultured Candidatus Bathyarchaeia archaeon | reverse complement strand
AGGCCCAGCGATGTGAAGATCGGCGATGTGCTGTTCAGGGGCATGTTGGACTTCGGGGAGGCCATCGTGGAGGCCGTGGAGAGGTGCCCAGTGGAGCTCCAGCCCCACCTCTACCGGAAGGTGCTGCTCTCGGGCGGTAACTTCCAGTGGAAGGTGCCCCCAGAGCTCTCAGATGTGGCCGTGGACTCGGCCACGAAGATATCCCTGCTCCTGCGGGAGAAGGGCGTGGAGGACGTATCCGTCAAGATGGCCAAGGAGCCCAAGTATAGCGTCTGGCGCGGCTGCATCATCTACGGCTACGTGGTCTCCGAGCGCTTCGAGTGGTCCTGGGACCGCATGGAGGGATGGATGAGGTTCAGGCCGTGAGGGCCATGGGCCTGGAGCGGGCGGTAAAGGAGTGGTTTTCATCCCGTGGCTTCGGGCCTATTGAGCCTGAGGAACTGCTCTCCCTACCTGAGAGGCCAGATATGGCTTTCTCGGGCGATGATGGCACGGCCTTCGTGATAATAGCTCGCGAGAGGGCCATAGCCGACAGGCGCTACTTCATGGAGGTCGTCATGAGGGCCTCAGCCCTCAGGCCCTTCGCCAACTACCTCTACCTGGCCGTGCCCAAGCTCCTAGCGCCCTTCGTGGACACGGAGGTGCTGAGGGAGCACGGCATAGGCCTCCTGGTGGTGGACGAGGAGGGCGCTAGGGAGGTGATGGCTTCCTCCTTCAGGCCCGTGGGCACGCCGGTGGCCCAACAGGGAGCCTTCGCCCTCCCCAGCGAGTTCTCTGCCCTCCTCAACGACCTCTTGGCCCGCCTTTCTGCGCTTGAGCAGAGGGTGGGCAGGCTTGAGGAGGAGCTCGCGAGGGCGAGGCCCTCCCTGGCCAGGCTGAGGGAGGTAGGGGAACTCAGGGAGCAGGTGCGGACCCTCTCGGCCAGGCTCGATGCCCTCTCCCACAGGGTGAACGTGCTCAGCCTCGCCAGGCCGGGCCAGCCCGTGCTGGCGGCTCCTGCCGCGAGCTCGCCCGTAGAAGCGCAAGCTGGCGTTGCTCAGGCCCCCTCTGGGGCCGAGGAGCTCCCGAGCTTCTTCAAGGACAACCCATGGCTAGAGGTCCTGGCCAAGAGAGGGCGGGAGGATGAGGTATCCGCTTGAGGCCCCCAGGATGGTGCCCATCAGGCGCCTGGAGGTCGTGGTGGACGTGGAGGACCCCATGACGCCAGCTCTCCCGCTCAACGAGTTCGTGCGCGTCTTCGGGAAAGAGCCAGAGCCGCCCAGGCACCGCGTGCTCTCCATAGAGGTCCTCGTCTGCCCCGAGGACGGGAACGTGGTCCTGGCGAGCGAGTGCGCCGATTGCCCGCGCTTCCTGAGGCGCTCGGGAGACCATATCATCTGCGCTCCTTTGAGAGCCCGCGTGCCCTGAGGAGGCGTTTTCGCTCCTCGGTCAGCTCTTGAGCTCTTTTCCTGATCTTGGCTAAGTCCTCCGGGCCCTTTATGAGCCGAGAAGCTAGGCCTTCCACTATCTTGCAGTATGGCAGCAGTGCGGTGAGAGTGAGGAAGACCGGTATCCAGAAGGAGAGCGGTGCTAGCCACAGGTAGAGGAGTATCACAGCTAGGGGCACGAGGATCAGGCCGCACGTGAGCAAGAAGACCTTCCTCCCATGGGTTATGATGGTGTCCTCGATGTTCTGCACGAAGGCAGAGCACGTCCTGAAGTGCTCCTCTAGATCCTGTGCCCGCTTCATGAGTATGTTCAGCTCCCTGAGCAGGGAGTCGGGATCGCTCAGCCTCCTGAGCAGGAAGTCCAACGCGGTTACGGCATCGTGCGTAGCCCAGATGCGCCTGTCCCCGGTTTCCCTCGCGTCCTGGCTGAAGAAGAAGGCGCCTGTCTTCTCGTCTTGGAGGGAGAGGAGGGATTCCACAGCGCTCAAGATTGGCTCATCGAAGATGGAGAGGCCGAGGAGGCAGAGGGCCATGATGCACCAGGGCGTGGAAAAGTGCGTGGTGCCTATCCCCCTCCCGCCGCCCGCGATCGGGTCCTTTATGTCCGAGATCAGCTCCGTGCAAGGGGCCCACAGATGCTCATCCGATATCATCTCCAAGAGGAAGGTCCTGACCTCATCGGACATGAGCTTAAAGCCCCTTGAGCTCAGCTCCTCCGTGAGCTCATACCACTCGTAGAGCGTTATAAAGGCGTGGGCCGTGTGGGCCGGGTAAACCTCGTGGGCTCTCGGCACGAAGCCCCATGCGCCCCTGAGCCCCCTCGCGTCCAGGAGCCACTTCACACCCCTCTTTATGCGCTTTTTGAGATCTAAGAGGAAGGAAGGGTCGTATCCTATTCTCCTCAAGAGCTTAAAGGCCCTGATAAGGGCTCTCACGGCCACGGCCGTCGGGTAAACACGGCTCCCGTGCTCCTCGTCCTTCCAGAGGCCCCAGCCGCCGTCATCGTTCTGGTTGTCCTTGAGCCACTCTATCGCCAGCCTCACGCTTCTTAGGAGCTCCTGGCCGACATCCTCCCGGGTCTCGGGGGCTAGGACCTTCTCCGCGTATTCCACCAAGGCCATTAGAACCCAGGCCGTGCACTGCGTTATCGGGTGCTTTATCGGAGGTATCTCGGAGGAGAAGCCACCTGTGTCCTCCTGGTGTCCGTAGAACCACCCTATGGCCTTCTCCACCACCTGCAGATCTTCCTTCCCCGGCTTCCCCTTTAGGAGACATAGGATTCCATCTGCTGTGCCGCCCCAGGGATCAATGCTCGTGCTCTTATCCCGCTCGCCCCAGCCGCAGACGATCTTGCCAGCCTCCTTCAGCTCGATCCTCACGTTCCTCATCCATTCCTTGCCCTTCGCGAGCGCCTCCTCCATGCGTGCCTTAAGCTGGACTACATCACTCACCATCTCCACCGGCCTCCTCTAAGGCGGCGATCAGCTTCCTTAGGCGGGAGGCCAGCTTCTCCCTCAGATCTACCTCCTCAAGCGGGTTGACTATTATTAGGAAATCGCGCCCCCTCTCCCTTATGGACCACTCCAACATCACGTTCACGGGAGCTCCGTCCATGAAATCCCGGATATCCGTCCTGATGCCTATGATGGGCTTCCCCCGCGCGTAAGCATAGCCGATCTCCCAGGCCGTGCCCGAGTCCACATCGCTCCCATCTAGGATGGCCACCACCAGGTCAGCGCGGTCTAGGAGTCTTCTGTCGTTCCTGAAGATCAAGGCACCTGCCTCCTCTTCCCTCCCGGCCTCGCGGAGCTTCTCCCTCAGCCTGATCTGCCATCCTTCCCCGGATTCCACGCCTAGCTCAGGCCCAACGGCATCTTCATCCACCGTGTCCCAGGCCCAGTAGGCCTCTAGGCCGAGATCTCCCCTCAGGACCTCCAGCAGGAGGCGGCAGAACGTTCTATCACCTGTCGAGAAGAGGGGGGCGGCCAAGAATACCCTCCTGATCTTCTTGATCGTCATCTGCGTCCCCCATGAGGATACGGGGTGCTATTGATATAAGAGTTCCCGCATACCCCATCGTGCTCAGCCGAGCGGGGCCTAGATGGTAGGGCAAGTATTTTAAAGAGCGGTCTTCTCCCGCCCCTGGAGGAGCCTTGTCCAGCTCGGTCAAGCGGGCCCTGAGGAGGGGGCTGAGGCGTGCTGCAGAAGGCCTGAGGAACGCTGTGTCAGCCCTCAGGTTCGAGGTATCGCACGAGTCCTTGCTGCGCGCCACCACCCTGACCCTGATAGTGCTCTTGGCAGCTGGCCTGAGGCTCCTGCCGCTCCGCTGGGGTGCCTACCTCAGTGAGTTCGACCCCTACTGGCACTACCACGTGGCTCGCTACGTATCCGAGCATGGCTTCGCGGCCTTCTTCACCTGGCGCGACGACATGGTGTGGTATCCCTGGGGTCGTGATGTGGCCAAGACCACTTACCCAGGCGTGGCCTTCACGGCCGCTGGCCTCTACATGCTCCTCAGGGGGCTGGGCGTGCCCATAGACCTCTACACGCTCTGCGTCTACTTCCCGGTCCTCATGGCCG
>CAZPDR010000095.1:0-4032 GCA_964585495.1 uncultured Candidatus Bathyarchaeia archaeon | reverse complement strand
GCGCCAGGTAGAATATCAGCTTGCCCTCATACGGCAGCCTGAAGTCCAGCTTTATCGGCTTGTTTGTGGCGAATTCGAGCGTTACCACGTCCGCCAGGGCCGAGCCAGCCTTCACCATCTTCTGCAGCATGCCCGTGTCGAAGGTGGCCGTGGATGCCTCCTTCACCTCGAAATCTATCACGGCCTCACAGGTCCTCGGGAACTCTACGGTGGCCGAGCTGACATCGCTCTCCGCCGTGAGCGTGAGCTTCTCACCATCGGCTGAGAAGCGCACGAAGTCGCCCACGAGGGATACGTCCGTGATGGCGCGCTTGAGCTCGTCCGAGTCGAGCGTGATGCGCACGTCAAAGGGTATCTTGAGCTCCCCGGGCACCTCCTCCTCAGGCACCTCCAGGCGGGGCACGGTGAAGCTCTTCACGTAGCGCCCCCTTATCACCAGCTTGAGCCTGCCCGTGCTCGGGTCCAGGCTCAGCTCCACGCTCTCCCCCTTCGTGGCCTTCTTGAGCAGCTTCTCAAGCTCGTCCACGTTCACGCATACCTTCGTGCCCTCCTCGGGGGCCTCGAACTCATCGAAGACCGAGCGGCCCCACATGAAGTCCACCATGGCGATGCGGCTGGGGTCCATGGCCCTCAGCTTCACGCCCTCCGCGTCGATGAGGAAGGTGCCCTCATCTATGAGCGTGCCTATGGCCGCGAGCACGTTTCTGAACTCCTTAGCGCTGGCCATCTTGAGCCTGAACATCGTTACACCACCCCGGTTAGGAGCGTGCTCTCCATCTTAAACTTTATTCACGCGCCGATGGGAGGGGCCTCAGCCATACTCACGCCAGGTGTAACCACAACGGGTGCAGCGGAAGAACTGCGTGGCCCCTTCATCGCTGCTGCGCGTCTGGACGAACCAGTAGTAGGCCTCGTTATGCCCGCAGCGCGGGCACTCCACCTGCGTGGTCGGGAGGGTCCTGAGGGAGCCTTCCTCCTCCCCTATCACGGTCACCTTATCGCGCGGTGATTTGCGAAGCCTGGCCACGGGCACCAGAATGGGCTTGTCCGCCCTCACCTTGTAGCCGCACCTAGGGCAGGCGAGCAGCTCCTCTTCACCCTCCCTTATGGGCATAAGGCGTGTGCCGCACTTCGGGCAAAACCTCATACCGTTATCCACCGAGAGGGCTGGCCCATGAGCCGTTATATAAGCTTTCCTACCGCCCTATTAGCATGTAATGTTTTATATGACCGCTGGGTCAGACTTCCTTGGGGCAGGGCGATGACGTTCAGGGCTGAGGAAATAGAGCAAATCCTCAAGCGCCTTGAGAACGTGCCCGGCCTTGAGGGCTCGGCGCTCGTAAGCTCCGATGGCTTCATGCTGGCTAGCTCCCTCCCCCCGGACATCTCTGAGGACAGGGTGGCTGCGATGGGGGCGGCCATGGTCAGCGTGGCCGAGCGCGTGAACAAGGAGCTCGGGCGGGGGCGTTTTGAGCTTGCCATAATAAGCGGTGGGGATGGCTACACCCTGGCCACGGAGGTCAGCGTGGATGCCATCTTGATCGTCCTGGCCTCCAAGACGGCCAAGCTCGGCCTGGTGTTCTACGAGGTCAGGAGGGCAGCAGAGGACCTGGCCCGCGCGCTCGGCCGATGAGAGCTAGGGCCTGGGAGGGGGCTTCTCGGTAAAGCTTACTTGAGGCCTTTATCTAAGGTCCGGTAAAGCTTATTTAAGGTGCTCTTGAAAGAAAGATGGGGGATACCATGGCCGCCGAGATTACCAAGGCGGCGCCTCGGCCACCGATAATTATAGACGTCGGTAGCGGCTTCACCAAGGCTGGCTTCGCTGGCGATGAGGAGCCCGCGTGCTTCTTCCTCACGGTCATAGGGAGGCCCAGATACCCGAGCGCGCTGTTAGGGCCGAGGTATAAGTCCATCTACGTGGGCGAGGAGGCCCTCAAGCTCAAGGGCGTCTTGCGCATCACCTACCCGCTGGAGCACGGCATAGTGAGGGATTGGGAGGGCTTCGAGAGGGTCGTGCGCTTCGCCCTCGAGGAGTGCCTGAAGGTGGACCCGAGCAAGCACCCGGTGCTCCTCACGGAGGCCCCGCTGAACCCGAGGCACGTCAGGGAGAGGATGGCCGAGATCATGTTCGAGACCTTCAACGTGCCCAAGCTCTACGTGGGCATGCAGGCCCTCCTGGCCGCCTACTTCGCGGACAAGATGACAGGCCTCATCGTGGACATGGGGGATGGCGTCTGCCACGCCGTGCCCATCTACCAGGGCTACGTGCTGAACCACGCCATCCAGAGGACGAACGTGGGCGGCCGCGACATCACGAACTACCTGGCCAGGCTCCTGATGTATTACAGGGGCGTCTCCCTGACCACCACGGCCGAGAAGGAGATAGTGCGGGACATAAAGGAGAAGTGCTGCTACGTGAGCCTGAACCCGGAGGCCGAGCTCGCCGCGATAACGGGCGAGACCGAGCGGGTGAGGGAGTATTACGCAGGGGCTCCACCGGCGGCTGAGACCGGGGCAACAGCGGCCGTGTCCAAGCCGGAGCCCGTAACTTATACGTTACCCGATGGCTCCTCCGTTACGCTCCTTGAGGAGCGCTTCCTCGCGCCTGAGGTGCTCTTCACGCCCGCCCTCATAGGCCGTGATGAGCTTGGCGTCCACGAGATGGTCTTCGAGGCCATCATGGCCTGCGATGTGGACGTGCGCAGGGACATGGCGGAGAACATAGTGCTCACGGGAGGCACCAGCCTCTTCCCAGGCCTGAAGGAGCGCCTAGAGCTAGAGCTAAACCGCATGCTGAGGGAGGCTGGCATAAACCTCACGGTGAGCATCTCCCTGCCCAGGAGGAGGCAGTTCGCGGTCTGGATGGGAGCCTCCAGGCTGGCCGCCCTGCCCGAGTTCCAGAGGTCCTGGATTGAGCGGTCTGAATACGAGCGCGAGGGGCCACGCATCGTCCACAGGTCCGTGAGGCTGGGCGCCCTCATACCCTATTTCGCTCATGCGGCTGGGAGCGATTAGACCGACCTCAGCTAACTGGCTTAAACTCCTTTTTTCCTCATATATAATGTTGGCCTAGCTACTCCTGGTCCTGAGCTGCCTGAGGTCCCTCTGGGAGAGGAGGGTCTCCCGTGCGAAATACCTGAGGCCCCTCTCCTCCAGCGCTTTCAGCACCTCCTTCGCGCGGTCTCTCGGCACCACGAAGGAGTTGTCGCTCAGCCTCACGCCGCCTACCTTGTCCACCAGGCCCTCACGGGTAATCTTGTAGGCATGGGCGCCGCGGACAACCACCTCCTCCGAGCCGAAGAGGTATTTGGCGAGTTCAAGGCGCTCCCTCACCTTCATGAACGCGGTATCGATCGTTACCACGACGTGCGGCTCCTTCAGCTCCCTCAGCACGAGCTCCCGGTCCAGCCTGCCCGCCACCTGGACGCCGGACCCCAGGGCCCGGTCCAGCTCGCTGGGCTCTAGCTCCTGGAGCTCCGCTGCCGTGACCACCTTGAAGCTGAGGAGCTTCCCCGTGCCCCGCTCGAAGTCGCGCGTCATCTTGTTCATCCAGGCGGCCACCGTCTTGGCCCTCTCCTCATCATCCACTACTATGAAGAAGTCCACGGTCTCCGCGCTCTCGAAGTCCTCTAGACAGGGGCCATAGACCACCGCGCACACCACGCCCAGGGAATCGAGCACCTTCAGCAGGCTGGCTGTAACCGCGCGTGCCCTCGGCCTCGACCTCGGAATCCAGGCCAGCTCCAAGTCGAGCCTGCCCCGATACACCTCGCCTTTCCCCCAGGCAGCTGAGCTCTCCTGTCTACCCGGGAGATAAAAGTGTTCCCTGGGACGACGGCCTTTTAGAACGGGGAAAGGTTAAAGGCAGCCCGATCGGTAATCGGACTGGTGCGGGGGTGTCCGAGCCTGGCCAAACACCAGGCGGGCCAGAGGAGGTGGGCTTAGGACCCACTGGCGTAGGCCTGCGTGGGTTCAAATCCCACCCCCCGCACCATGGAAGATGGGCCGCCCTGCGTCTGGCAGGGTGTCAGA
>CAZPDR010000094.1:0-4087 GCA_964585495.1 uncultured Candidatus Bathyarchaeia archaeon | reverse complement strand
GACACGCCCATCCACTTCAGCCGCTTCTTCCCCTGCTACAAGATGCTCTTCAAGCAGCCCACCCCGGTCTCCACGCTCAGGAAGGCCCAGGAGATAGCCCTTGAGGCCGGGCTACGCTACGTTTACGTGGGCAACCTGCCGGGCAACCCTGGAGAGCACACCTACTGCCCTGGCTGCGGTAGGCCCGTCATCAAGCGCATGGGCTTCGAGATAGTGGAGTGGCGCCTGGACGAGCACATGCGGTGCACGGACTGCGGGGCCAAGATACCGATAAGAGGCCGCTACCACAGGCGCGGGTCTTGGACACCCTTCCTGATATACTGATCTGACATACCGAATGGGCGGGCGAGGAAGGGCAGCTGCTCCCTGTCCCGTGCTTAAGAGCGCCTGCGCTCCTGCCTCTTCCTCCTCAGGAGCTCTATGATGGTCCTGAGGTCCGTCTCCCCTTCTGGCTTGAGCTCCATGGAGCCTGCTTCACGCCTAGGTGGGCCAGGGGGGCTAGGCCTTTCCTTGCGCTCGCTAGGCGGTGGAGGAAGCAGATCTTCCTCCCTTATCCTCGGCGGAGGTGGGAAGGTGGCTCTCAGGGCTTCAGAGGTGGAGCGTGAGGGTGCCTCCGAGGGCGGTGAAGGCGCTACAGGCCTGACAGCGGGTCTTGGAGGCGGACTTGGCCTTCTTTCTACGGCAGGAGGTTGCGGTGGGCTAGGCGGAGGCGAGGGAGGCTTAGGAGCTTCGCTTATAGCGGTCGGGGGAGCTAGAGCAGGCTTTGGCGTTAGAGGTGCTGGCTTCGGTGGCAGAGCTGGGGTTGGCGGTGCCTGCTCCACGGGCGGCGGTGTGAACCTGAGGGCGTCCATGCCTATCTTGGCGAAGGCTATGCCTATCGCGGCCATCAGGCAGAGAAAGCCGAGAGCTGGCCCCCACTTGCCGAAGGTGAGCTTGAAGTCCACATAGTTCTTCTCCTGGGCCGCATACCAGAAGCACTGCGTGTAGGCCACGTAGAAGGTGAAGAGGGCTATAGCCACGCCTATGCCTATAAGAACAGCACCTACTACCTTCCCAGGAGACGGCATGCTCTCCCCGGAATTAGGGGAGGGAGGTCGGTTGATAAACTTTGCCTATGCATGCCCTTCAGCACACGGCAGGGCGTTAGCGCCCAGACAAGGTTTTTATGTCGGTCCAGGCGCCCTAGGTGGGCATGGGAGGCGCTGAACGTGCCTAAGTGGGGCTACTCGGTGGGCTGGGTGGACCCGGATAGGACGGCCAAGGCCAGCCTCAGGGAGGCTAGGATATCACACAAGCACGCCCGCGAGATATGTAAGGCCATCAAGGGCATGATGCTTGAGGACGCAAAGAAGTTCTTGGAGGATGTGATAGCCAAGCGCCAGCCCGTGCCCTTCAGGCGCTTCTGCAAGAAGATACCGCACCGGAGGGGCCTGAGGGGCTGGCCAGCAGGCCGCTACCCGGTGAAGGCGGCCAGGCACATCCTGAGGCTCCTCAAGGACGTGGAAGCGAACGCTGAGTTCAAGGGCCTGAACGTGGAGAAGCTGAAGATCATCCACGCGGCCGCCTACCCGGGCACGAAGATCAAGAAGTTCTTCCCAAGGGCCTTCGGGAGGGCCACGCCCAACTTCGAGACCCTCACGCACGTGGAGGTCGTGGTGGAGGAGGTGGGCTGAGGTGTCCCTGGTGAAGGAGAGGTCCACCGTGAGGCAGATCGTGGAGGACAGCCTGAAGAAGCTCCAGGTAGATGAATACCTCCGCAAGAGGTTTGAGAAGGCAGGCT
This sequence comes from uncultured Candidatus Bathyarchaeia archaeon, assembly GCA_964585495.1. Taxonomy (GTDB): domain Archaea; phylum Thermoproteota; class Bathyarchaeia; order EX4484-135; family EX4484-135; genus EX4484-135. The sequence continues at coordinate 2,307 of CAZPDR010000094.1, read as the reverse complement.
ATGGTGGCGTTACCATCACTAAGACCCCCCTCGGCACGCAGGTCGTGATCTACGCCACCAGGCCGGGCTTGGTGATCGGCCGCGGCGGCGAGGTCATCAAGAAGCTGGCGGAGGAGCTCGTGGAGAAGTTCGGCCTGGAGGACACCAAGGAGCGATTGCACATCTCCGTGGCCGAGGTGGAGGTGCCCGAGCTAGATCCCTACATCATGGCCACCCGCATCGCCCAGGTGCTCAGGCGGGGCGTGAACTACAGGCGGGCTGGCTTCTGGGCCCTCAGGCGCATCATGGAGGCCGGTGCCCTGGGCGCTGAGATCGTGATAAGCGGGAAGCTCAGGACGGCCCGCGCCCGCTATGAGAAGTTCAGGGCTGGCTACCTGCCCGTGAGCGGGGACCCAGCCCAGAAATACCTGCGCCGCGCTGTCGTGCACGTCCAGCTCAAGCCCGGCATCTTCGGCATCAAGGTAACCATCATGCCTCCGGAGGCGCAGTTCCCCGACCAGCCCAGGATCAAGATGCCCGAGGAGGTAGGAGCTCCTGGGCCCGAGGGCGCCGCCCCAGAGGGAGCAGAAGTCAAGGCCGAAGAGGGAGGTGCTAGCTGATGCCCATCCTGCGCCCTGAGGAGATAAGGGCCATGTCCTCTGAGGAGCGCAGGAAGAAGCTGAACGAGCTGAGGGCGGAGCTCATGCGCTTGATGGCCATGGTGAAGGCCGGCGGTGCCGTGGAGAACCCAGCCCGCATCAGGGAGCTGAAGAAGGCCATAGCCCGCATACTGACCATAGAGCGCGAGGAGGAGCTCGGCACAGGCCCCGGCAGCGGGGGCCGGAGGAAGTGAAGGTAACGCCCGACATCATACGTGAGGAGTTCATAGGCCTGGAGGCCGAGGTCGTGGCCAGCCGCCACCCGGGCTACGTGGGCATTAGGGGGCGCGTGATAGACGAGACGCGCAACATGTTCATCATAGAGCACGGTGGGCGCAGGAAGATGGTGCCCAAGGCCGTGTGCACCTTCCACTTCACCTTCCCAGATGGCACCGTGGTGGAGATAGAAGGGCACCTCTTGGTCGGGCGCCCCGAGGACAGGCTTAAGAAGCGCCTCAAGCGGTTATGGTGAGACCTTCATCAGCCTGGTCCGTAGCTTCTCGTGCTCCTCCATCAGACGAGGAGCATATATTGCCAGGTCTAAGCGCTCCACCAGGCGGAAGAGCTCCTCGGCCATCTTATGCCTGGCCTGATCCCGAGGTGCCAGTAGATCCACGAAAACCGATGTATCTATGACTATCATCTCTCCCTCATCCTCAGGAGAATTCTCAACGGATCCTCCCTTACCTCGGCTCCATGCCTCTCCAATAGGGCGATGAAGTTCTCCACGAATTCTATTAGGCCACGTGGCTTGACGGCCTCGACCTTCAACGGCACTTTAGCGCCCTCAGGCAGGTTCACACGCCCGATGGGCTTAAGGACACCGCCTTCATACACGGCCTCAAATGCCTCGCCCAAGGCCCGGAGCACCGCCTTTTTCGCGTTGGCCACGGTATTTAAGCACAACCGCTCCTGAGTTATACTTAAAAGGCTGAGGGTGCGCTAGGCCCTAGCGCAGGTGAGAGAGCGCCATGTCCTACGCGGACATCAGGCCGCCCGAGGGGCCGCCCTGCGATGACAAGAACTGCCCCTTCCACGGCACGCTCCGCATCAGGGGCAAGATCCTAGAGGGCGTGGTCGTGAGCGACAAGATGGACAAGACCGTCATCGTGCAGCGGGACTACCTGCACTACGTGCCGAAATACATGCGCTACGAGAGGAGGCGGAGCCGTATCCCAGCCCACAACCCGCCCTGCATAAACGCCCGCAAGGGGGATAGGGTCCTCATCGCGGAGTGCAGGCCCATCAGCAAGACGGTCGCGTTCTGCGTGGTCAAGGTCATAGAACGGGCGAAGCGGCCGGAGCGATGAGGCCGTATTCTGGAGAACGGCAAGTCTTAAACGCTCGTCCACTTGACCTCACTAAAGGGAGACCGTGAAGAAGCAGGCGCTAGGCCTCGCGATATCTGTCGTGCTCCTCGCCCTCATAGTGGCCGCTGCCGCCCGCTACCTGTTCATCCTAGACCCGCGCTGGGGCATCTGGGCCGACACGCTGCCTGCCGTGCGCTCTGGCAGGAGGGTGCTGCACCTCCGCGGCCTTGAGGGCGAGGTGCTGGTGGTCTGGGATAGGTGGGGCGTGCCGCACATCTTCGCCAGCAGCGAGCACGACCTAGCCTTCGCCTTCGGCTACGTGCAGGCCATGGACAGGCTATGGCAGATGGACCTAGAGC
>CAZPDR010000093.1:0-4139 GCA_964585495.1 uncultured Candidatus Bathyarchaeia archaeon | reverse complement strand
GCCTATGCGCACCATCTCGGCCAGCTGCTCGTCCGTGAACTCCACCTCAGCGTAGAGCTGCGGGTAGGCTAGCACGCGGATGTCCTCGCAGCCCTCCAGGATCATGGCTATGCGCTCCACCCCGAAGCCAGCGTTGAAGACCGGGTAGCGGATGTAGTAGTTCGAGAGCGAGACGGGCGAGTAGAGCCCTATGTCGCCGACCTCGATCCACTCGCCCGTGCGGGGGTGGCGGACGAAGACCTCGACCTCCATGCCGGGCGCGTAATATTTGCTGGTGGCCTCCTTCACCACGAAGCGTGCCTCCTCGAAGCCCAGGTCGGCCAAGATGGCCTTAACGAGCTCCATGCCGTCTTCGAGCGATATCTGCTCGGCCATGACCACGAGGGAGGCCACGTGCGAGTCGTAAAGGTGCGTCTCGTCCAGCCTCTGCTCCCGGCGCCACTTCAGGCCCACGGAGAAGAGCTTGATGGGCAGTGGCTTCTTGTCCTGGAGGGCGGCCAGCACGGGGAACCAGAGGGCGGTCATGTGCGAGCGGAGCGTGAGGCGGGTGGGCACGGGCGTGAGGGTGGCTAGCTCCGGGAAGAGGGCCAGGATGGCCGTGGCCTGCTCCGGCCTTATGCCCAAGCGCTTCACCATCTCCTCCACCAGGTCGTCGGCCTCCACCTGGCCCTCCTTGTAGGCCCTGAAGACGGCCTTCAGGCCCTCTATGAGCTCCTCGCCAGCGCCCGGCACGATCTCGCGCGTGATCTTCTCGGCCACCTCGGCCTTGATGCCTATGTCCGGCCTGGGCAGGCCAGCCAGGTAGAACACGCGGTCGAGTATCACGGGCGCCTCCGGCCCGTATTGGCGCCTCACCTCGCTGTCGGGCACTATGGTGGGGTTTATGACCTCCTCGAAGCCGTAGGAGAGGAGTATGGAGCGGAAGCGCTGCACCAGCTCGCAGACCGGATGAGGCTTGCCCGGCTGCCCTTTCTCCCACCTCAGGAAGCGCCCCTCGCGCTTGAGCAGGCTGGCCGTCTCAAGCCAGGCGCGCTCGTAGTCCTCCCTGGCCTTCTCCCTGATGGCCTTCGGATCCCAGGCCAAGGCCAGCGCCCCCGGACAACCGCCCCAACCGGGCCATCCTCATCGTATTAACGCTTGCGCAGGCGGGCACCCGCAAGGGCTTCTCTTTAAAAGGAGGCGGGCAGCTGGGGCCCTGGTGGGTGATGAGTTTACCTCCCCCTGAGCCCGGGGAGGGCCGTGAGGAACGTCGCCGTAGCTGACCTGCATGTGGAAAGGCTTAGAAGCAGGCTGATACAGCCCTCTACCGGGATGATGAGACACCTAGTCCCCAAGCCCCCTGGCCGTGAGGATGGCCCAATAAGCTGACCGCGCTGCCGGACCCCTCACGCTTATCTACATCTCCTCGCACAGTCGGGCGGAGATGGTGCTGGCGAGGCTTGGCAAGGCCCTCTACGAGGCCGTTAAGCGCGTGTTCAGGGCGCCAGCTGTAGATGAGCGGCTGGTGAACGAGTTGGTGCGCGACATCCAGAGGGCCCTCCTGCAGGCCGACGTGAACGTGCGCCTCGTGCTGGCCCTCTCGGAGCGCATCAGGGAGAGGGCGCTGAAGGAGGAGCTCCCGCCCGGCATCTCCAGGCGCGAGCACATCATCAAGGTGGTCTATGAGGAGCTGGTGCGCCTGGTGGGCGAGAGGCCAGCCGAGCTGGACGTGAGGCCCGGGCAGCGGAAGGTGCTCATGCTGGTGGGCCTCCAGGGCTCGGGCAAGACCACCTCGGCCGCGAAGCTCGCCTACTTCTTCAAGCAGAAGGGCCTGAAGGTCGGCCTCATCTGCGCGGACACCTACAGGCCGGGCGCCTACGCCCAGCTCCGCCAGCTGGCCGATTACGTGGGCGCCCCCTTCTACGGCGAGCCAGATGGCCGCGACCCGGTTGGCATAGCCCTCAGGGGCCTGAAGGCGCTCTCGGATGCCGACCTCATCATCATAGACACGGCCGGCAGGCACAAGGAGGAGAAGGCGCTCATGGAGGAGATGCGCTCCCTCGCGGCCGCCATCAGGCCAGATGAGGTCATGCTCGTGATAGACGCCACCATAGGCCAGCAGGCGGGCGTGCAGGCAGCGGCCTTCCACCAGGCCACGCCCATAGGCTCCATCTTCCTCGCCAAGCTGGATGGCTCAGCCCGCGGCGGTGGCGCCCTCTCGGCCGTGGCGGCCACGGGAGCTCCCATCAAGTTCGTGGGCACAGGCGAGAAGGTAGAGGACATAGAGCACTTCGTCCCCACGCGCTTCATAGCCCGCTTGCTCGGCATAGGTGACCTGGAGGCCATCATACAGAAGGTGAGGGAGGCGGAGAAGGAGGTCTCTGGCGAGGCGCTGGAGGCCATAGCTAGGGGGCGCTTCACCTTCTACGAGCTCCGTGAGGTCCTGAAGAGCATGAGGAAGCGCGGCTGGCTGAGCAAGCTGCTGGGCTTCCTGCCCGGCCTGCCCTACGAGCTGCCGAGCGAGGCGATGGAGGAGATGGAGGAGAAGGTGGCGAGGTGGCTGGCCATCATGAACTCCATGACGCCGGAGGAGATGGCCAACCCCCGCATCCTCAACTCCTCGCGGATAAGGCGCATAGCCCGTGGCTCGGGCACCACGGAGCGCGATGTCAGGGAGCTCATCAAATACTACAACATGATGAAGAAGATGGGCAAGCAGCTCAGGAAGCTCAGGCGGACACCCTTCGGCCTCAAGCTGGCCAAGGGGAAGTGGCCCATCAGGATGGGTTAGCCCATGGAGGGCCTGCTCGAAGGGGCGCTCGCCCTCCTTAAGCGCTACCCGCTCTGCGATGCCTGTCTCGGCAGGCAGTTCGGCCTCCTGGGCTACGGCCTCACGAACGCTGAGCGGGGGAGGGCGCTCAAGACCGCCCTGCTGCTGGCAGCCCACCTGAAGGCTAAGTCGGGCGAGCGAGAGGGCCTTGAGGTCATGCGTGTCCTGGCCTCGAACGGCTTCTTCGAGCCCGCCAGGCTCCTGCTGGAGAAGATGGGCGAGCCCGTGCCGCCCGAGCCACCTGCCTGCTACCTGTGCGAGAACGTCATGGGAAGGCTGGACGAGCTGGCCGCGAGGGCGCTGGAGCTCCTGTCCGGCTACAAGTTCTCCAGCTTCCTCGTGGGCATAAGGCTGCCGGGCGAGATGGCCGAGCGGGAGGACGAGCTCAGGGCCGAGTTCGGGCTTCCTCACGGCGAGAGCCTGCGCCACGAGCTGAGCAGGGAGATAGGCAAGCGCATCATGAGAGCCGTGGGCAAGCCCGTGGAGCACGCCAGGCCGGACGTGGTAGTGTTGGTCGAGCCCTTCTCGGGCTCCGTGGAGCTCCAGGTGAACCCCGTCTTCGTGGCTGGCCGCTACCGGAAGCTGGTGCGCGGCATACCGCAGGCCAAGTGGATCTGCACGCGCTGTGGCGGCCGCGGCTGCCCTAGGTGCGGTTGGACGGGGAAGATGTATCCTACCTCCATAGAGGAGCTGATAACAGAGCCCATGATCGAGGCCTTTCAGGGGGAAGGGGCTGCCTTCCATGCTGCTGGCCGGGAGGACATAGATGCCAGAATGCTCGGCCGTGGCAGGCCCTTCGTGGTCGAGGTCAAGCGCCCGAGGAAGCGCGAGGTGGACCTGAAGGCCCTGGAGGAGGAGATAAACAGGCGTGCTGAAGGCATGGTGAGCGTGTCGGGCCTCAGGTATGCCGATAGGGCCTTGATCAGGCGTATAAAATCGGAGGAGGCCGAGAAGGTATATGAGGTCCTAGTCGAGTTCGATAGGCCCGTGTCGGACGAGGAGCTGAGGCAGCTCGAAGAAGCCCTCTCGGGCGCCGTGATAAGGCAGCGGACGCCCACCCGCGTGCTCCACAGGCGCGTGGACAAGCTGAGGGTGAAGCGCGTGGCCGAGCTGAAGGTGATGGAGCGCTTAGGCCCTAGGAGGGTGCGCTTCCGCGTGCGCTGCGATGGCGGCCTCTACGTGAAGGAGTTGGTTACGGGCGATAATGGCCGCACGAGCCCGAGCGTCTCTGAACTTATAAGGGCGCGTGCCCGACCTCTTGAGCTAGACGTAGTGGACGTGCTCATGGAGGGGGTGTGAGGAGCGTGCCTCAGTCGAAGGGGCCAAGGCA
>CAZPDR010000092.1:0-4189 GCA_964585495.1 uncultured Candidatus Bathyarchaeia archaeon | reverse complement strand
CGCTTCTTGCGCCTCCTCCTGCGCCTGAGCACGGCCCACACGATCTCCTCGAACTCCTCCCGGCTTATGAGGCCCATCCTGAGCGCGTCATCGCAGTAAACGCCCGTGCGGGCCTCTATCTCGCGGTCTATCTCCTCCCTGTCCTCGTGCGTGGTGAGGTGGTAGAGGCCGAGCGCGAAGAGCCACTCCCGGACCAGCCTGGACAAGGCCGCCAACACCCGCCTGGGTGGGCGCGGGCCTCCCTTATATGCTAGCGCCCATAGGGCATATGTCCGCGAGCGGGCATACCTGACATCGGGGCCTCCGGGCCCGGCAGATCTCGCGGCCTAGCCTTATGATGGCCAGGTGGGCGAAGAGGAGCTCCTCCGGCGTGTCGAGCGCTTGCTCGAAGAGGGAGCGCACGGCCTCATAGCTGGTCGGTGGCTCCACCAAGCCCAGGCGGGCCGTGATGCGCATGATGTGCCTGTCCACGGGGAAGACGTGCCTCCTGGCGCAGAAGAGGAGCAGGATGTCGGCCGTCTTGCGGCCCACGCCGGGCAGGGACATGAGCTCCTCCCTGGCCTCCTCCACGGGCTTCTCGGCTAGGAGGGGCCAGAGGTCCCCGCCATAGCGCTCTAGCACGAGCCTCGCTATCTCCTTCAGCCTCCTGGCCCTCTGCCTGTGCTGACCAGCGGGGCGCACGCACTCCTCCAACATGCTCAGGTCCGCTCGCGCCAGGGCCTCGGGCGTGATGCCCACGCGGGCCTCAAGGGCGCGGTATGCCTTCAGCTCGTTCTTGTAGCTCGTGTTCTGCGAGAGCACCGTCCTCACCAGCACGCGGAAGGGGTCGCCCGTGTCGCCCGGCGGCCGGAGGGAGCCGTAAAGGCCCCTGAGCCTCCGAACCACCTCCCTGGCCCTGGCGAGCGCCTCCCCGCTCAAGGCAGCCTCAGCCCGAAGAGCTCCTTGGCGTTCTCGTAAGTGGCCTCCGCCACCTCCTCGACCGATAGGCCCTTGAGCTCCGCTATGGCCTCCACGGCCACGGGCAGGTTGGCTGGCTCGTTCCGCTCCCCCCGCACTGGCGCCAGCACAGGCGCGTCCGTCTCGACCAAGAGGCGCTCCAGGGGCAGCCTCTTCGCCAGCTTCTGCTTCTGCCGAGAGCGCACCACGGAGGTCGGTATGGAGAAGTAGAAGCCGCCCTCCTGAGCGCCCTTCAGGGCCCAGCCCACGCCCCCGTCGAAGGCGTGCATGAGCACCCGGTCGTAGCCCTCCTGGAGCAGCACCTGTATGGCATACTTGCCCGCGCTCCGCGAGTGGACCACGATCGGCAGGCCGAGATCTGCCGCCAGCCTTATCCAGGCCCTGAAGCGCTCCACTTGCGCTTCCCTGGCCGCCTGATCGCGGACCCAGTAGTAGTCCAGGCCCACCTCCCCCACGGCTACCACAGCTTCCTCGCCCGCGTGCTGCCTGACGAACTCCATCACGGCCGCTAGCTCCCGCTCGTCCTCCAAGGTCGGGTCGAAGCCAAGGCAGGCGAAGACCACGCCCTCGTGCGCCCTCGCCAGCTCAAGCGCCCTCCCGGCCTCGGCCAAGTTGAGGCTGGAGGTGAGCATGGCCACCACGCCAGCCCGCCTAGCGCGCTCGATCACGGCCTCCCGGTCCGCGTCGAAGGCCTCCTCGTGCAGGTGGCAGTGGGCGTCCACGAGCTTGAGCTCGGCCACGGCCGAGCGCCCCCTCACGGGTCCTCCGGGTCCACGTGGAAGCGCCTGACCCTCACGCCAGCCTGCTCGAAGAGCTCCTTGGCCAGCGCGTCCTCGTAATCCGCGTCATAGACCACCTCGCGGATCTCCGCGTTTATGATCATCTTCGCGCAGATGGCGCAGGGATAGGTGGTCGTGTAGAGCGTGGCCCCGCGCGTGCTCACGCCGAAGACGGCTGCCTGGATGATGCAGTTCTGCTCGGCGTGGAGGCCGCGGCAGAGCTCGTGCCTCTGGCCCGAGGGCACGTTCAGCTCCTGCCTCAGGCAGCGCCCGATGTCCGTGCAGTGCGGAAGGCCCTTGGGTGCGCCGTTGTAGCCGGTCGCTATGATGCGCTTGTCCTTCACCAGCACGGCCCCCACCTGGCGCCTGAGGCAGGTGGAGCGCCTGGCCACTAGGTGGGCCATCTTCATGAAATACTCATCCCAGCTCAGCCTGCGGGGCCTGGCGGCCCGGGCCTCGGCCGGAACTCCCGTGCTCAACCCACTAGGGCGCGGGCGGGAGGATGTGATAAGCCCTTTGGCCGCGGGCATGTCAGGCGAGGCCAGCGGTGGCGAGGAAGTTTCTCAGCACCTCTAGGCCATCCCAGCTCTCCCCCGGCCAATCGCCCGGCCTGCGCTCCGGGTGGAACTGCACGCCGTAGATGGGGCGCCTGAGGTGCATCATGGCCTCTATGCGGCAGAAGTCCGAGGTGGCGAGCCTCACGAAGCCGGGCGGGAGAGTTTCCACGGCGTCCTGATGCCACTCGGCTACGTAGAGCTTGTCGCCGGGCCTCCAGGAGGCGAAGATGTGGTCCGGCACCTCCACCACCACGTGCTTGGGCTCCGTGAGGGGCTTGGGCAGCGAGACCACCTCGGCCCCGAAGGCCCAGGCTATGAGCTGGTGGCCGAAGCAGATGCCCAGCACGGGCACCTCGGCCAGGCGCACGAAGGCGGCCTCCTGCTCGAAGAAGGCACGGTCCTCAAGCCTGCTCAGGCAGGCCTCGGAGCCGGAGAGCACCACGGCCTCCACCTGCCTCTCAAGCTCGGCCCAGAGCCCCGGCCTCACATCGCAGAAGCGGACCACCTGGAGCTCCACCTCGGAGACCGCCTCAAGGGCCTCCACGTAGCGCCTTATCTTGGCCTCTGGCCGCGAGAGGTAGTTGTTCACGAGCAAGATGGCCATCACTCGCCCACCACTTGGACCACTATGCGCCTCGTCCGGGCGTGCGTGTCGGCCTCCACGAACACCAGGGATTGCCAGGTGCCGAGCACGAGCTCCCCTTCCACGACCGGGAGGGTGCGGTCTGGCTGGAGGAACATGGAGATGATGTGCGAGTGAGCGTTCACCGGGTGCCTGTAGGGCGCATCGGGCGGGAAGAGGCGCTTGAGCGTTTCCACGATGTCGGCCCTCAGGCCTGGCTCGTCCTCTATGAGGGCCAGCACACCCGTTGCGTGGGGCGCGAAGACGTGCGCCAGGCCATTGCGCACGCCCGAGCGGGCCACTACGGCCCTCACCTGGCCGGTGATGTTCACGATGTCAAATGGCCCTCGCGTCCTTATGGTGAACTCCTCCGTGTGGACCTTCAGCCCTCCCACGCCCTCCCGGCAGTAGGGCCATAGGGGCTTTAAGCCTCAGCTAGCCTCGCCATCACGTCCCGGTAGTCCTTTAGCCTCGGGAGCCAAGGGCTAGCAGGTGCCAGCCTTGCCGAGCGGCTACGCTGGGAAGGTGCTCCGGGTAGATCTATCGGCTCGCGAGGTGTGGGTCGAGGAGCTGGATTGGGACCTGGCCGCCGATTATGTGGGAGGGCGCGGCCTGGCGGCCAGGCTGCTCTTCGACATGCTGAAGCCGGGCATAGACCCGCTTGCCCCCGAGAACACGCTCGTCCTGGCCACGGGCCCTCTCACGGGCACTCAGGCGCCAGCCTGCGGGCGCTCCGTGCTGGCCTCAAAGAGCCCCCTCACGGGCACCATATTCGATTCAAACTCCGGCGGCCTGATAGGGCCAGCTTTAAAGCGTGCTGGCTTTGATGCGGTGGTGATAACGGGCCAAAGCGGGGAGCCGGTTTACCTGGCCATCTCGGACGGGGAGGTGGAGCTGAGCTCGGCCGCGCACCTCTGGGGCAAGAGCACCTCGGAGACCATAGAGGCCGTCAAGCGCGAGCTGGGCGATGACCGCTTCCGCGTGGCCTGCATAGGCCCGGCTGGCGAGAGGGGCGTGCTGCTGGCGAACGTCATCTGCGAGCCCCATCGCGCCTTCGGGCGTGGCGGCCTAGGGGCCGTCATGGGCTCCAAGCGCCTGAAGGCCATAGCCGTCAGGGGGACCGGGCGCGTCCAGGTGGCGAACCCCCATGCCTTCAAGCGCGTCTGCAGGCAGGTGAGCGAGATACTGGCCAGGAACCCCATCACTGGCGACCTCCTGGGCCGCTACGGCACGGGCTGCCTCACCACGCCCGTGAACAAGGCCGGCATCCTGCC
>CAZPDR010000091.1:3132-4254 GCA_964585495.1 uncultured Candidatus Bathyarchaeia archaeon | reverse complement strand
GTGCTCTGGTATAGGTTCGACGAGGGCACGGGCACTAGCGTTGAGGACGTATCTGGCGCTGGCCACACGGCCACCTTCGGCTCCCCAGCGCCCTCTTGGACGGATGGCGTCGAGAAGGCGGACGTGGAGGACGTGATAGCTGCCGTCCCCCTCCCGGCCCTGGACCTCGGCCTCCCGACGGCCTTGGTGGGGGAAACCCTTAGCTGTGCCAGCCCCTCCTCCGACAGGAGGCGTTGGCCGTGAGCGCGGGGGGCATGAGGCTGGCCCGCGGCAGGGCTGGCGTCTCGCCCGTGGTCTCCGACGTGATGATAACGGCCGTGGTCGTCATCTGCATGACCGCCCTCCTGGTCTGGACGGTGGGTTACGTCAGGGACCCGGCCAGGGAGGCGGCCATGGAGCGCCTGGCCTTCGAGGACGTTTGGTTCACGGAGGAGGGGGGCCAGAAGGTGGTGAAGGTATACGTGCGCAACTACGGGCCCGTGGAGATCGTGGTGGACCGCGTGAGCGTGGAGCCGCCCGGGGTCATCATCTCCGATGCCGACTACTTGGAGGGCAGGGGCCTCAGGCTTGAGCCCAGCGGGGGCCACGGGTGTATAGCCTTCAAGTTCTCCTGGGAGCCGGGCGAGGTCTATTACATAAAGGTCTTCACGAGGAGGGGGTCCAGGTTTGAGGTCATGGCCGTCGCGCCCAGCTAGGCCCAGGCGTGGCGTGAGCACGGTGGCTGGCGCCATCTTCTTCGTCATCATAGCCATGACCATCATAACCGGCCTCCTCCTCTGGTCCATGGACGCCCAGCGCCGGATGAACGACTTAGATGCCAGCCGCCTCTCCCAGAACATCGTCATCACGAACGTTACCTTCCCAGACACGGGCGTGGTGAACATCACGGTCCTCAACGAGGGGCCTGAGCCCGTGCTGCTCGTGGCCGTCTGGATCATCGACAAGACGGACAACACGCACACGCGCATCGACCTGGAGGAGGCTTACCCGCCGGATGGCGTGGTGGTGAACACGGGGGACACGGAGAGCTTCACCGTAGGTTACGGCTGGGCCTCGGGCCACACCTACGTGGTGAAGGTCATCACGCACCTGGGGAGGGCCTTCGTCCGCGTCGCCAAGGCC
>CAZPDR010000091.1:0-3032 GCA_964585495.1 uncultured Candidatus Bathyarchaeia archaeon | reverse complement strand
CGCCTTAATCCTCACCCTCACGCCCAAAGCGCTCCACCAGCCCCTCGTAGAGCTCTAAGCGTATCAGCCTGGACAGCTTCGGCAGCCTAGCCCTCCTCAGCCTCCCGAGCCGCCTCATACCGCCCCCTAAGGCTGGCCGGGCCTATTTATGCGTGCGCCAGCGCCCTTAAGCACTAGGGCTTCTGGGCTGGGCCAGTTAGGGCCCCTAGCTCCTGACGGCTGGCTGTTCGACAGAACCCGAAGGCCCAGGGTTTTTATTACACGCATTCCCCCCGGTTTGAGGTGGGGGGTCGGGTTGGTAAAGGCCATCCTGGAGCATCCCAGGGTCATCCCCTGCGCCATCTACGCGCCCGGGAAGGCGGTCTCGCAGCTCGTGATCGTGGGCAAGAACGTGCCCGGCGTGCTGGCGAGGATAGCTGCCAAGATAGCGGAGAGGGGCATCAACATCCTCTCGGGCCTCGTAACAGCCGAGCCGGGCAAGGACGCGGGCGTGCTCACGCTCTTCCTCGACTTCACGAATGCCACCTGCGGGCCGGAGGAGCTGGCGGAGGAGCTGAGGGCCATGGACGTGGTGCTGGAGGCCAAGGTCATAGCCCGGAGGTTCGGGGACATAGCCATAGACGGCACCACGCACACCACCGTGTTCCTCGGCGAGCGGGTGGTCATGCTGAGCGTGGACGACCTGGGCGCCATGCTCGACTGGCTGGACCGCAACCTGGAGACTGGCGGCCACGCCCTCCTCTTCGAGATGGGGAAGGCTGCCAGCAGGGCGGACGTTAGGGAGCTCCGGGAGGCCTACGGCCTGGAGGGCCGCGACCTCGTGGAGGCCTTCCTCGCCCTGCGCATAGCCGCTGGCTGGTTCAGCTACGAGGTCGTGGAGTATGACGAGGAGGCCATGAGGTTCGTGGTGAGGCTCTACGGGAGCTTCGAGTGCGCCTCCTTCGCTGGCAGGGGGAGGCCGATGGGGCACCTCGTGAGGGGCATCCTGGCTGGCGCCTTCGGGGAGGTCTACGGGCGCGAGTTCATGGTGAGGGAGGTGAAGTGCGTAGCCAAGGGCGATGAGTGCTGCGAGTTCGTGATAGAGCTGGCTAAGTAGGCAGGGGGCCTCATGGCCAGGCCTCAGGCGCTCTCCGGGCGCGGCCTCACAGAGGCGGTGAGCGCCCCTCGCCCACCGTGATGAGGGCCATGCAGGTCTCCGTGTGGACCACGTCCGCGTAGCTGGCCAGGTGGACGATGAGGAAGCGCGTGAGGTCCTCCATGTCGCGCGCCCTGAGCTTGAGCAGTATGTCGTATTGGCCCGTTATGATGTGCGCTTCCTCCACCCACACGCCACCGAAGGCGCCCTTTCGCACGAGTTCCTCCACCAACACGAGCTGGTTGGACCGGCCGCCTATGGGCCTCGTCCGGCGCACCTTCATGAGGACGAAGGCCGTGATGCGGTAGCCCAGCTTCCTCAGGTCCAGCACGGGCTTGAAGCCCCTCACGACCCCCTCCTCCACCAGCTTCTCCAGCCTGGCGGCCACCGTGGTCCTCGGCCTCCCCACGGCCCTGGCGAGCTCGGCCACAGGTGCCCTCGCGTCCCTCTGCAGCTCCCTCAGGATGGCCAGGTCCAGCTCGTCCATCAGGACGACATGCCTGCAAGGTGGGATTTAAGCAGCTCGACACAAAGGGAAGCTACCATCCCTTGCTAAAGGCTGAGGGATACCCTGGAAGGCTGGCACACCGACGATAAGCCTTATCAGGGAGCTGCAGCCCGCCGGGGCCAAAGAGAGGGGGAGGGAAGTGCTAAGGTGCGCCAGCCTCCCGAGGCCCCTTCACGAGCTCTCCGAGGAGGAGCTGGAGCGGAAGCAGGCCATAGGCACCATCATGACCTTCACGCTGCGCTACCTCACCTCGGAGCTCGTCCAGAGGGGCTTCACGTGGCTGCTGCCCGTGGTCTTCTCGGGGTGCACGGACCCCCTCTGGCCGGACCCGTGCGCCTCCCTGGAGAAGCGCGTGGAGGTGGAAATCTACGGGCGCAAGGTCAGGGCCACGCTGAGCATGATAGTGCACAAGATGGTGGCCTGCTCGCTCGCCTACCCCCGCCTCTTCGTGCTCTCGCCCAACGTGCGCATAGAGCGCCGCGATAGGGCCAGGACGGGCCTCCACGCCTATGAGTTCACGCAGCTCGACTTCGAGCTGAGGGAGGCGACCTCGGAGGACGTGATGGGGCTGGTGGAGGAGCTCCTCTGCGGCCTCCTGAGGGTCCTGAGGAGGCAGGCCAGGGAGGAGCTAGCGCTCCTGGGGCGCTGCCGCTCCCTCACGGTCCCTGAGAAACCCTTCCCCGTGCTCGACAGGGAGGAGCTAATGGCCAGGTATGGCCCAGAATGGGAGGCCGTGCTGCCGGAGCACATCGCGAGGCCGACGTGGGTGGTGAACATACCGCGTGGGTTCTACGATTACGAGGACCCGGAGACAGGCCGCTGGGACAACTACGACCTCTACCTGCCCGGGCTAGGCGAGGTGCTCTCGGGCGCCAGGAGGGAGTGGGAATACGAGCGCATGGTGGCCAAGATGAGGAGGGATGGCGTCGGGGAGGAGGACTACCGCGTCCTGCTCAAGCTGGCCAAGGAAGGCCGGCTGAGACCCTCTGCTGGCGCTGGCATAGGCATCGAGAGGCTGGTGGCCTGGATAACGGGCGCTGGCCACGTGGCCGAGGTCCAGCCCTTCCCAAGGGTGCCAGGCATAGTTTACGAGCTCTGAACCTCTCTTCCCAATACCGCTCTCAATTTCATGCAGGGTGCGATCACCTCGCCCCTCCTGGTAAGCATTGGTTAAGCACCCTCCTCCACCCAGTAAGCGCCTTCCTCCGTTACCTCCTTCTTCCAGATGGGCGCCTCCCGCTTCACCCGCTCGACCAATTCCCTGAGGGCGCTGAAGCCTTCCTTCCTGTGCCTGCTGGCCACAGCGATGCACATGACGGGCTCGCCCACGTCAGCGGTGCCCACCTTGTGCTCGATAACCGCATCCAAGATGCCGTGCCTCTCCCTGGC
>CAZPDR010000090.1:0-4311 GCA_964585495.1 uncultured Candidatus Bathyarchaeia archaeon | reverse complement strand
AGGTGGACGTGATCTACTGCGACATAGCCCAGCCCGAGCAGGCGAAGGTGCTGGCTGATAACGCTGACTTCTTCTTGGCCGACGGGGGCTGGATCATGCTGGCCATCAAGGCCAGGAGCATAGACGTTACCAAGAGGCCATCGGAGCTCTTCAGGCGCGAGATGGAGGTCCTTGAGGCCCGAGGCTTCGACATAGAGGACCGCGTCCACCTAGAGCCCTTCGACAAGGACCACGCGATGGTGGTGGCCTGCTTCAGGAGGCGGAGCAGTAAGTAGGCTTACGCAGCGCTAAGTTTATCAGAGAGCCTCCGCAAAGGGAAACCGAAGAGCCGAGGTGCCGCGATGAGGCATGAAGAGCTCGTGGAGAAAGCCGCTAGCCTACTGAGGGACCACGGCTTCACAACGGCCGTGAATCGCCTCTCACCTGGTTTCTGCATAGACATCGTGGCCAAGCGGGATGAAGGCCCACTGGTCATCAAGGTCCTAGAGGACCTGGCGAGCGCTGGCAGGGAGGTGCTTGAGGAGCTCCGCATCGTCTCCAGCTGGGCGCGGGCAAGCCCGCTCGTCCTAGCGGAGAAGATGGGCGGCGAGGAACTAGATGATGATGCCGTTTACGTGCGCAACGGCGTTTACGCGCTCTCCCCGGGCGCCCTGAGGCGCACGCTGGAGGGGGATCCACCGCTCGTGGAGGTGAGCTCCACGGGCTGCTTCGTCTACGTGGATGGCGATAGGGTGAGGAGGAAGCGCGAGGAGCTCGGCCTCTCCGTGGGCGAGCTGGCCAGGCTGGTGGGGGTCTCCAGGATGACCATCTACTCCTACGAGCACGGCCGCAAGCGCACCACCCCCTCCGTGGCCTACCGCCTCGCCTTCGTGCTCGGCATACCGGTAACCGTGCCCATCAACCCGCTGGAGGCGCGAGGAGGGCGCCGCAGGAGGGCCAGGCCCGGCCTTTTCAACGAGCCACCGCTCAGGGGGCTGCTCAAGGCCGTGGCCGATGTCCTAAGGAGGCTCAGGATGGCCGCGAGGGCCCTGGCCAGGGCGCCCTTCGAGATACTTGCCAGCCACGACATGATGAAGTTGGCCGTGAACGTGGTGCACTGCCACAGCTACGACGCGGCCAAGATAAGGTTCACGAGGGAGCTGGCGGGTCTCACGGAGCTGAGGCAGCTCGTGGTGAGGCCGAGCGGCTACGAGTGCCCGGATGACGTGCCCTCCGTGGGCCTGGAGGAGCTGAGGAACGTGAGGGACACGAGCGAGCTGGCCAGGCTGGTGGCCTCCTGAGCCCCCACCCCTTTTATTCCCCACGCCACCTATCGAGAGGCTGGGTTCTCAAGCTCGAAAGGAGCTCCCTCACCGTCCGCCAGGAGCAGCGCACGAACTCGGGCGGGGAGAGCGGGTTCTCGGCCAGGCACTCCCTGAGGAAGGCGAGCGTCCTGGGGTCCGTTGGGTAGCCCGAGCCGAAGTCCACGCCCACCTTTTCCTTGATGGCCTTTATGGCCTCATCACGCGCTACCTTGGCCAGGATGGAGGCTGCCGAGACGACCGGGTATTTGGCATCCGCCCTGTGCTCGGCTATCACGCGGACCTGGCGCCCGCGGGCCATGAAGGAGCAAACGGTGGCCGCGAACCTGAGGGCCAGCACATCGCTCGCGTCCACGTAGGCCACCTCCGGGCAGAGCTCATCTATGATGGCCGCCATCACCTTGGCCTCAAGCTTGTTCAGGCCCCCGCAGGCCACAGCGCGGTCTATCTCCCTGGGCGGCACCAGGACTACCTTCCAGGCCAGGGCCACGCGCTTTATCTCGGCCGCGAGTTCGGCCCTCTTGGCCGGGCTGAGGGCCTTAGAGTCCCTGACGCCCAGCTCGCAAAGGCACCTCAGCCCTCCCTCGTCCACGAGGACGCCAGCTACGGCCAACGGGCCTATCACGCACCCACGGCCCGCGTCATCCACGCCGGCCACGCGTGGCAGGGCGAGCACCTCCCTGCCTTTCCTTCCTCACCGCCTCCCGAGGCCCAGGAGGGCCTTGACCTTCGCGGCCACGAGGCCCGGCAGCCTATCCCTGTTCTGGAGGCTGACCGTTATGATCTCGGCTCGCTCGCTCCCCCTTATCTCGTCCAAGAGAGGCCCCCTGGCCCGGTAGTGGATGGTGCCTAACACGGGCTTTGTGCTGGCCAGCGCCCTCCTGACCGCCTCCACGAACCTGTGCGAGAAGAGCTCCATGGGGCCTACCTCATCTATGGCCACCACATCGGCCCGCTCTATGGCCTCCTCTATGGCCCTCACGCCCACGCCCTCTAAATCCGCGAGGTTCACGCGGTAGCGGCCAAGCCTGGGCCCGGTGGGCTGGTTCACGTGTGCTAGCCAGCCCTTCCTGCCCGTGGCCAGGTCGAGGATCTCGAAGCCCACGCGCCTCCCGCCCTCGCGGACCTCCCGGCTCACCATGCCGCCGACCGCCACGCCGGAGCGCCTGAGCTCCTCTATGGCCCTCAGCAGCACGGTGGTCTTGCCCACGCCAGGGCGGCCGGTGAGGAAGATGGCGTGCCCCATGCCCAGAGCTAAAGAGGGGCGGGAGCTTAAAGGTGCGCGAGGGGCATGGCCATCACCATACCCGGCCTCGACGTGCCCCTGAAGGTCGTCCGCGAGGGCTTAGCCGAGGTGCTGGTGCCAGCCGAGGAGGTCAGGGCGCCCAGGAAGGCGCCCGTGTTCTACAATCCAGCGATGGCCGTGAACAGGGACATAGCGGTCCTCGTCCTGCGCGCCTGGTGGGCCAGGGAAGGCCTTGAAAGGCCCCTCCGCGCCTGCGAGCCCCTCTGCGGCTGTGGCGTGAGGGGCATCCGCTTCGCCCTGGAGGTGCCGTCCGTGGGCGAGGTTGTGATGGGCGACCTCAACCCGAGCGCCGTCAAGCTGTCGCGGGAGAACGTGAGGCGGAACCGCGTGGAGGAGCGCGTCCGAGTGGAGCTCTCAGATGCCAACGTGCTGCTCACCCAGCACTCAGCGCCCGGGAGGCGCTTCGACTACGTGGACCTAGACCCCTTCGGCTCGCCAGCGCCCTTCCTGGACTCGGCCGTCCGCGCCCTGAGGAGCAGGGGCCTCCTAGCCCTCACGGCCACGGACATGGCCCCCCTCTGCGGCGTCTACGTGCTGGCCTGCGTTCGCAAGTATGGCGCCATCCCGGCCCGCGTGGACTACGCGAAGGAGCTGGCCGTGAGGATACTCCTGGGCGCCCTGGCCCGCGTGGCAGCGGTCCACGAGATGGGCATAAGGCCCCTCCTGGCCCACGCCACCGACCACTACGCCCGCGCCTACTGCGTGCTCCTGAGGGGGCCTGGGAAGGCCAGCGAGAGCGTTTCCCAGCTAGGATGGCTAGCGCACTGCCCCTCCTGCTGGGAGAGGGAGCTCCTGCCCGGCCTCGGCAGGCTTCCCGAGCGAGAGTGCCCCTCCTGCGGCAGGCGGAGGCTGATAGCTGGCCCCCTCTGGACGGGAAGGCTATTCGATAGCGAATTCTGCCGCTCGGTGGCCGAGGAGGCAAATCGCATGCCCTGGGTGAGCCGGAGGGCGCGGAAGGTGCTGGAGCTCCTGGCCGAGGAGGCGGGTGGCCCACCGACCTACTACTCCCTGCCCAAGCTCTGCGATGCCCTCGACCTGGGCCTGCCGCCCGTGAGGGAGCTCGTGTCGGCCCTTGAGGAGCGCGGCTGGTGGGCCTCCCGCACCCACTTCGACCCGCAGGGAGTGCGCACGAACGCGCCAGCTCAGGAGCTCGTCAAGGCCATCAGGGAGCTCGTCAGGGGCCGGTGAGGCGAGCTCAGGGGGCCAGCTTGTAGCCTATCTTGCGCAAGAACTCCTTGCGCTCCCTCACGTGCTCAGGCCCCTCCACGCCCTTCGTGCGGAAGCCATCTATCACGCCCAGCAGCGCGCGATTGCCGTCCTCGTCCTCGAAGACCACAGCCTTCACCGGGTTGGCCGTGGCGCACAGGATGGTGCATACCTCCGGCACCTGCTTGATGGCGTTCAGCACGTTGATGGGGTAAGCATCGCGGAGCAGGATGACGAAGACGTGGCCAGCCGCTATCTTGAGCGCGTTCTCCGTGGCCACGCGCACCAGCTCCTCGTCCGTGCCCTCGCGCCTCACCAGGCAGGGGCCAGAGGCCTCGCAGAAGGCTATGCCGAACTTGATGCCGGGCACGCTGTTCACCAGGGCCTCGTAGAGGTCCTCCACGGTCTTGATGAAGTGGGAGATGCCCACGATGATGTTGCAGCCCTCCGGGATTTCGAGCTTCACGGCCTCAAGCTTCAAGCCAATCGCCCGGGCGC
>CAZPDR010000089.1:0-4413 GCA_964585495.1 uncultured Candidatus Bathyarchaeia archaeon | reverse complement strand
GGACGTGGCCACAGGTGCGGCAGGCTATGTAGAGCGTGGCCGCGGCCATGCTCTGAATGGAGCGCCCCCTCACCAGCCCTAACGCGATGGCCTTCCGGTAGATCACGGCCGCCGTCTCGATCACGTTCTTCGGTATGCCCAGCTTGTCCGCTATTCGGGTGATCTCGGAGAGCGCGTTCGCCAGGTTCCGCTCCTGAGCATCATATATCCTTATTCGGCGGTGCCACTTCCTCATCCGCCTTATCTGGGCCCGCTTGTCGGGCGTGATGTTCTTGCCCTCTATGGCCTTGTCGCGCCAATCTATCGTGGTCGTCAGGCCCTTGTCGTGAATGGTGTAGGTGATGGGGGCGCCCACCCTCACCCGGTCGGTCCGCTGGTCATCATCGAAGGCCCGCCACTCCGGGCCATAGTCCATCAGGTCCGTCTCTATGACCAGGCCGCAGCGCGTGCAGACGATCTCGGCCTGCTCTGGGTCCCTCAGCAGGTTCGTGCTCCCGCAGTTCGGGCACCTGGTGGGGCCTGCATAACTCAACTCCTCCACCTCCTACGCCTACGGCCCACGTAAAGGATCCGGCCTACCAGCCGGGATGGATCATCGACCAGAGGTCTCACGGCCACGTAGGGGGAGGCAACTGGCCCGAAGACATCTATCACCACGCCCACCTGCCTCAGATCGGGGCCTAGAACCCGATCACCTATCCTGGGCACGAGGTCGCCCTCGGCCCTTACGATCATCTCCCCCGATCTGCACACGTGGAGGACCTTACCTATTCGCCTCAACCTCCCCCTACCCGGAGGTGCTGAGGGAGGCCATGTAAAACTCCTATTTAAGCTTTTTCTTCCGTGCGGCTCGCACGCCCCTCAGCGCCTTAGCTATGCGCCTGAGCAGCTCCCCCTTGGGGAAGGCCTTCTCCACGAGGAGGTAGCCCTTCCTCTCCCAGGGCCTCGCTGGGTGAGCTGCCCCCTCCACGGCCTCGTAGCGGAGGCCCAGCCTCCTCACGGCCTCGCGGAGCTCCTCAAGCGTGGGGCTGGGGATGGCCAAGCTCCTCCTCACGCGCCTGAGCTCCCTGCTCGCGCTAGCATCGAAGTAGATGGGCCAGACCACGCACATGCCCTTCCTCCTACGCACCGCCCTCACTCCCTCAGCAGGACAGCGTTCACCACGCCATCCTGTCCCGGCCTGGAGGTTACCACCGCCCGGCCGAGCGGCGTCTCTATGATGGTGCCCTTCGTGATCACGCCACGCCTGTCGTAGTCCACGTTGGCCGGGTTCTTCACCACGCGGAGGATCTCGACCGTCTTGGTCTCGCCCGTCTCCGGGTCGGCCACGCTCGCCTTCCTGGCCTTCACCAGTCGCACCTTCAGGTTCCCACCGCGCCTCCGCTCTACCTTGCGCACCTCCTCCGGCCCCAGCACCGTCTCGGTCGGGAAGGAGCCCAGCTCATACTTGCGCTTCTTGCGCCAAGGCCTCTTCTTGCCGCCCGTCCGCTTGCGCTTGTGCAGGTCCCAGTGGCAGACCGACATGGCCCTCGGCCCCCGGGGTGGAGGAGGGCTTCTTAAAAGCATTCCCCAGCCGATCGGGAGCGCCCGTGAGAAAGCTTATTCCTCTGGCGATGGCCGCCCGCTCTTGGCCAGCTCTTCATCGAGCTCCGCCAACTTAATGGCTATCCTCCTAGGGCTATTGTCGAGTATTATGCCGTGCTCCTCGCACTCCTCCGCTAGCTCACTTGAGGGCCTCACCCCGATGTATAATACCAGGGCGTTCGGCCTCTCGCCTCTCTCACGCCCGTATATCTCAGCGCCCTCCAGGAGCTGTTCTACATCGGCTTCATCGCCTGTCGTGGCTATCTCGACTAGGGCTATCACGCGCCTGCCAGTTATCACCGCATCCGCCCTGAAGGGCTCGCGAGGCAGCCACTCGAAGTCCAGGCCGTGCTTGCCGCACCAGTAGGCCAGGTTTCCCCCGAGCTTCATGTGCGATACCTCGCCCCTGAGCCGCCCTACATCGCCCTCAAGCCTCCTCCTCAGCTCGACCTCCCTCTCCAGGCCCCAGCGGAGCTCCCTCACGCTACGCTCAAGGCTGGCCGTGCTCTCCCTCAGCTCCGCCACGTCCGTGGTCAGCCTGTTGACGTTCTCCACGAGAGGGGCCAGGCCCTCCTTGAGGGCCTCCCTCAGCATGCCGAGGATTACTCTAATGGCGTGGTCCAGCCTGCCCTGCCTCACCAGCTCCACAGCTGCCTCCTCAGCCTGAGCAGCCGCCGCCTCCAGCCTCCTGATGTCGATGGACATGTCAAGCACCGGCCGTGGTGGGCAACTCACTCTTATAAGCCTGGCCGAGGCCTTCTGGCCCAAGCCTCACGTTTTTAATGCTGCACGGCCCAACGGAGCTAGGTGGCCGAGGGCTTGGTGAAGGTCGGCCGCATCAAGGCCAGGGTGGTCCGCGTTGGCCGGATAGACACCAGAGGTGTCCGCGTTGGCCGTGAGGGTCCGCCTGAGGCTGAGGAGGGGGAGCTCGGTCCTAGAGGCCGTGGGCCTGGCCCGGGACCTCGGCCTCTGGCCGCTGGGGGCTCGCCATGGCCGTAGAGGACTTCGCTGAAGGTCTCTGGAGGTTCAGGTGGGAGCCGAAGGAGGAGATCAGGCGGAGCGAGGCGAGGTCGAGCTGAGAGGCCAGTTGGCGGTGGTGGGCCGGCCCGGATTTGAACCGGGGACCTCCTCCGCGTGAGGGAGGCGTCCTACCAGGCTAGACCACCGGCCCCGGAGGAGCGGGAGCCGGGGGCACGTAATAAGCTTATCGGCATGCCGAAAGGCCAATCGGGCTTGCCCTCACCTGGGCCAGGGGCCGTAGCGCCTTATGTAGTCCTCCGGGCTGGGGAAGATCCTCTCCACGGCCTCCACGGCCCTCTCGCCAGCCACGGCCCTGTGGAGGCAGGCTACCTCACGGGCCGAGCTGAACTCCTCCACCCGCCCGTCCGGCCTGACGCGCCTCACGTGGATGCAGTCCTCCACCATGCAGTTCAGCACGCAGGCCGTGCAGTAGATGCAGACCTCCTCCTGCACGATCAAGCGCCCCTCCCGCCAGAAGATGGCGCTCGTGGGACACGCCTTCACGCACAAATCGCACTGCGGGCCGTAGCACTTGCGCTCGTCGATCCAGATGGAGCCCTTCACGAACCTGTCCTCTATGCCCAGGGCGCTCAGGACCTCCTCCCTCACGGAGCGGCGCTTCTCCTCCTGGGCCGCGACCAGGAGGCCGAAGATATCGGGCGCTTCACCCACCACCAGGACCTCCTTATGAGGCCGGGAGGCCCTCCTTATGAGCCTTGCCCACGACGGACACGGCCAATAGGTTTATAATGCCCTCCCCAGCTCCTTCACACGGGGGTGGGCCCGTAGCTCAGCAAGGAAGAGCGCCGGACGCGGGCGGGCCGGGATGCATCCCCCGCTACCTTCTCAGGACCCCCCCTCCCGGTCCGCCCGCGGGCGAGGCTTTTAACCCGGGGGTCGCGGGTTCAAATCCCGCCGGGCCCGCCATAGGCTCGGAGGGGCATCCTTGGCCATGGAGGCCCTCAGGGCTCGCTTCCTATCAAGGCCGAACCGCTTCACGGCCGTCGTGGAGCTCCCGGACGGGAGCGTGGAGAGGGCACATGTGGCCGACCCAGGCAGGCTGAGGGAGCTCCTCTTCCCGGGCAACGAGGTCCTCGTGGTGCCCAAGGAGGGAGGGAAGCTCAGGCTAAGGCTCCTGGCCGCGAGGGCGAGGGAGAGCGGCTCCTGGGTGCTCATAGACAGCCGCCTGCACAACGACCTGGCGGAGCTCGTGCTGCCCAGCATTCCCTTCCTCTCCGCCTTCGGGCATGTGGAGCGCGAGGTCCGCCTGCCGGGCGCCCGCGTGGACTTCAGGCTAGATGGCTACCTGCTTGAGGTGAAGGGCTGCACGCTCCTGAGGGGCGGGGTGGCCTACTTTCCCGATGCTCCCACGGCCAGGGGGCTCAAGCACGTAAGGCTCCTCAAGGCGCACGGGCGAGGTGGCCTCCTCTTCCTTGTCATGGCCGAGGCGGAGCTCCTGGCCCTCAACTACCGCACCGACCCAGCCTTCAGCAGGGAGGTCGCCCGCTCGGGCCTAGACCTGTTCGCCTACGCCTTCAGGTTCCACGCGGGAGAGCTGGCCCTAGAGCCCCTCGGCCTCGTGCCCACCACGCGCGAGGAAGAGCCGGGGCGCGTGCTCCCCCTCCTGGCCAAGCTTAAGCGGGCCGTGGAGCGCTACAACAGCTCGCACGGCGTGGAGGCCAGGTATGACATCGTGGAGGTGAACGCGGACAGCTTCGTCCTAGCCCTCACGGGCCACGCGAGCTGCTCCTGCTGCCTCTTCGACTACCTGGAGGACATCATCTACGAGCCGGGCATGGAGGGCTGGCG
>CAZPDR010000088.1:0-4420 GCA_964585495.1 uncultured Candidatus Bathyarchaeia archaeon | reverse complement strand
GAGGCGTTCAGCCCGCCACTCCCAATCGCCCGAGGTGCCGGGCCGAAATGGGGCCGTGAAAGCCTCGGGCGCCCGAGATGGCCTCTGCGTGGCGAGGGATATCAGAGGGTCAATTTTAACTCGCCTTAGAGGACTCCCTCATATGAGAGCAATGGAGGTGTGGGAAAATATTTAATAACGACCCACCTCCGTGATTTTTCGTGGGAGCATGAGCGTGGTGGTAGTCGATGATAAGAACAGGGTTTCCCTGACGCGTGAGCTAAGAGAGAAGGTCGGCATATCGAAGGGCGACCGCCTCCTGGCCGTGCCCCTTGGCGGCGCTATCCTGCTCATCCCCATCAGGGGCAAGAAGTTCGCCGGCTACCTCAAGGATTTCATTTACGATGAGAAGGCCCACGAGGCCAGCAGATACCTGTTCGGGGGCCGGGAGACATGCCGGTCTTAGATACCGTAGTGCTTTTCGCAGCTCTCAGTGAGGCGGACCCCAGGCACGAGAAGGGCGTTTACTATATGGAGAAGCTCGGCGAGAAAGATTATTACATAAGCGCCATGGCTCTCGTGGAACTCGATGTCGTGCTGAAGAGCAGGGGATTTCCTCCAGAGAAGCGTATGGAGATTTTCGCCCTCTTGGCGGCGGACTACCCACATGCTAAGGTAAGCCCATTATCCCCCATCACCTTCTACACAGCTGCCAAGATTGAGAGGGAATATAGCCTCGATTATTTTGATGCTTGTGTAGCGGCTGAGGCTCTCCTCTTGGACGGCATCGTGGTATCTACCGACGAAGCCTTCGACAGGGTAGCTGGCCTTAGGAGGATATGGTGATTTTTACATCGGGTCGAGATGGGGCCTGCCTTGGGCGTCCCTGAGCGGCCTCTGCGTGGCGGGAAGAGACCGGAGCTCCTCATGAGAGCCTGCTCTACCAGCCGAGGAGGCCGAGGAAGCTCTCAGGGAGCTCTATGAGGAGAGGAAGAGAGATGAGGAGAGAGCTGCGAGGAAGCATGGCCTTTGATGCCAGCGTCCTCATCGAGCTGCTCTCTCGACGCCGGGCGGCGTGCTCGTCGGAGAGGCCCTCCTGAGAGGCGATGTATTCGGATACGCGACGGAGCTGGCCCCTCGCACAGACTTACTACCCTCTTATGCGCCACCCCCTGCCCAAGGGCTCCACGAGGCCGTCCCCGGCAGAGGGCCGCGAAGTCGGAGAGCCTGTCTATGAAGCGCCTACCGCTCTCAGCTAGGACCACGAGCAGGTCGGCATCGCTGTAGCAGGTGTGCTCACCTCGCGCCCGTGAGCCGAAGAGCATGATGGATAGCAGGTTCTCGCCCTCCCTGGCCAACACGGACCTGACGAAGGCCCTAATGGCCTCCCAGGCCTGTCGCTCGCTCCGCAAGGGAGAGCACCTCCTGGGCGTGCGATGCCGCCTCCCTCGTATCTCATGAGTATGAGAGAAGCCATTTATGCCTTCGGGCCTCAGGTGAGAGCGCGTGATGAGGGAGGGAGTCTCCGGAGCCGCTGGGCCATGACGAGACCCGACGAGCTGATCAGAGCTCCCCCACGGGTATGGCGCCCATCACGTCCACGCGGTAGATGCCGCGGGCCAGGATGCGGTTGATGAACTCCCGGGCGGCGGCCATGTCCTGGGCCTCGAAGAGCACGAGGCCATCGTAGGCGCCCAGTAGGCAGAAGGCACCTATCACGCGGACGCCAGGAGGTGGCTCCACGCTCGCGATGCGCTTCAGCATGGGCACGTGGTCCCTGGCCGCGGAGGCGGAGTAGAGCCTCAGGAGGGCCACGAACCTGAGCGCCAAGGCACGCTCACCTCCCGCCTCCCTCCGCTCGTGCCTCCCTGCCTCTCGCTCCCTCGGGCCACCTTATGTCTATGGGCACGAAGGGGCCCGCCTTCAGCTCCCTCACCTCCTCTGGCGTGAGGCGCCTCACCCTCACGCGCTTCTTATCTGGCGGCGCGATGAGGCTGTTCCCGAACGGGTCATCTATTATGAGCGTGAACTTCAGGCGCCCCTCCCGGGCCTCCCAGATCCTCGCCAGCGCCTCGGCTGCCCTGGCCTTCTCCTCGGGCGTCTCGGCAAAGCGGGCCATCATGGCCGCCACGCGCTCCACGCGCTCCAGCACGCCCTCCACGTTGGAGATGAAGGCCTCGGCCATGGGGCCTGGCTCCACGGTTACGCCGAGCTCGGGTATCCTTATCGTGGCGCTGCTGGACCTTATCACGCGCACCTTCAGGTCCTCCGGCCCCTCCACGCGGAACTCGTGGCGGGTGGGCTCCCCGAGGCGCAGGCCGAGGATGTCGCGGTGCCTGAAGCCGCAGTGGGGGCAGCGCATGGTTATGATGAGCATGGTGCCGAAGCCCGGCACCTCGTATGGGAGCTCCACGAGCTCTAGGCCCTCACGGGAGCACACGGGGCAGATGTTCTTCTTCGCGGCCATGCCCTCATCGCCTCAAGCTTTTCACCTAGCCGCCCGGATAAGCGTGAGGCGGCACGATGGCGCGGGAGGAGCTACACGCCAAGATGGACAGGCTGGTGGAGAAGTATAGCGAGCTCCTCTTCACCCTCCCGAGCAAGGGAAGGCTATTCGCCCTCGTGCTCTCGGCCTCCCTCATCCCGGGAGCGTGCTTCTGCGCCTCCCTGGCCCTCGCGAAGGCACCCATCTGGCTAGCCTGCCTCTCCCTCCTCGTGCCTCCCCTCGCCACGCTGGCTGCCTGGTCGCTCGACGTGCTGCTGCTCAGGCCGGACCCGCTCATGAACGCCAGGAGGTGCCTGGGCCTGGAGCTCTTCTCCCTCCTTCCCCTCGTGCCCCTCGCCTCAGCTGGCGCCTTCCTCGGACCCGAGCTGGCCGTGAGGCTGACGGCCATAGGGGCCTCCATAGCCATCTCGGCCCGCTCGCTCGTCATGGTAGCCACCTCCCTGGCCGGCACGCCCAGGCGAGCCGCTTGCACCATCACCTGCCCGCTGACCTGGACGCTCGCGGCCTACGCACTCGCCTACCTCTGGCAGCCTTCTCGCCTGCCTTCCTTCCTCCCGCTCGCCTTCCTGGTGATAGGCTGCCTGGCCGCTGGCTCCCTCCTGGCATACATAAGGCATGTTGGGGAGCGCGTGCTGGGCTCCAATCCCTTCAGGCCCCTTAGGGGCTTCGCGGCCAGCTGGATGGAGGATCTAAGCGGCCCGCTGGAGGAATTCCTGACCGAAATAGGCGTGGAGGCCGACATCACGACGCACGTCCTCGTCTTCCGCGAGCGAGACACGGGCAGGCCCCTGGGCGCCCTGGTGGTGCCAGGCGTCCACCCGGGACCCTTCAGGGACGTGGGCAGCAGCCCCCTGCCAGGTCTCCTCCAGGAGGCCCTTGAGGCCCGCTTAGGCTGCCCCGTGGCAGTGGCGCACGGCACCTCGGGGCACGACCTCAACCTCACGGCCAGGCCGGAGCGCGAGAAGCTCATAGAGGCAGTCTGCTCGGCCCTGGACGGCCTTAAGGGGCCTTATCGGGAGGCCACGCGGCTGGTCAGGGCTAAGGGCGTGAAGGCAGAGGCAGCCTGCCAGCTCCTAGGCCCCCTAGCGCTCGTGGTGCTCACGGCCAGCCCTGAGACCATGGAGGACCTGCCGCCAGAGGTGGGCGAGTTCACGGCCAAGAGGGCACGCGAGCTGGGCCTGGAGGACGCCATCGTGGTGGACGCGCACAACAGCCTGAACGGCCCCTTCGATCGCACGCGCCTGGTGGAGCGCTTCACGGCCGCGGCCTCGGAGGCCCTGGGGAAGGCCCGGGAGCTCCCGAGGAGCCAGCTCAGGTTCGGCATGGCCCGCGTCGTGCCAGCCGAGTTCACGCTTGAGGACGGCATGGGGCCAGGTGGCATATCCGTGCTGGCGCTTGAGGCGGGCGGCCAGAAGGCGGCCTACGTGGTCGTGGATGGCAACAACATGGTGAGCGGCTTACGCGAGCACCTCCTAGAGGCCCTGAGGGGGCTGGGCTTTGACGAGGGCGAGGTGATGACCTCGGACACGCACGTGGTAAACGCCCGCCTGCTCGTGGAGCGCGGCTACCACCCGGTGGGCGAGGTCATGGACTGGCGCGTGCTGGCCGATTACGTGCGTGGCGCGGCTCAGGCGGCCCTGAAGGCCATGAGGCCAGCCGAGGCCTGGCACGCCCGCGTGGTGGCCGAGGGCCTGAAGGTCTTCGGGGCCGAGCAGCTGGACAGGCTGTGCGAGCTCCCCATGGCCGTCCTGAGGGCCACCAAGAGGGGCGTGCTGGGCCTTCTGACGCCAGCTCACGCGGCCCTCATGGCCCTGGCCTTCCTCCTCTGAGCCCTCTCATGCGGCATCAACGTGGTCTCAAGATTTAATAACCTCCTAGCCGCTCTCCGCACGAGATGGACACCTCAGGCCGTAAGGGGATAGGCAGCATCGAGCG
>CAZPDR010000087.1:0-4435 GCA_964585495.1 uncultured Candidatus Bathyarchaeia archaeon | reverse complement strand
TGGCCGCGAAGAGGTCCCTGGCCACCTTCACGGCCCTGACGCACACCACCTGGTCTGGCACTAACCTCCTGGCCCTCTCGTAGGCCTCCTGGCCAGCCCTGGCCGTGAAGACCACGGTGGCGGCCGCCTCCTCGTCCTCTAGGACGGCTACGACCTTCCCGCCTACCTCGCGCTTCTCGCGCACCATGCCTATCATCTTCACCTCCTCGTTCAGCCGCGCGCCAAGGGCCTCTGACACGCTGAGGGCATCGCGGGCATCTAGCCTGCGCCTCAGGAGGGAGGATAGCTGCCTGAAGCGGCTCCTGAAGTAGGTGAGGAAGTCCTTGAGGGAGCCCTCCGAGCCCAGCTCCCCCGTGGGGTCCATGAGCACCTCCACGCGGGCCTCCTGCTCACGCGCGGGCACCTCTTTCCTTCCCTTCCCGAGGGCAGGCAGGGCCAGCTCATCTCCCTTCTCCGGCTCCTCGGGCTTCCTCAGGGTTCTGAAGGCTGCCTCAAGCTCCTCCCTCCCAAGGAAGTCCCTTCCCTCCGCCCTGGCCCTCTCCAGCGCCTCCCTCACGACCTGGAGGAGGCTCAGGTCCCCTGGGAGCTCCTTGAGGAAGGCAAGGCCCTCCGGCCTGAGCTGGAGGCCAGCCCTTATCACGTAGAGAACTGCTTCCCTCAGCTCCTCAGCGCTCGGCAAGGCTCAGCTCCCTCCTTGGAAGGCAGATGGTGCCCTCCTCATCGCCCACGACCTCCGAGAGGCCGAGGAGGTGCAGGGAGGCCGTGAGAGCTGCTGTTATCGCGTCCAGCTCGTGTATGGAGAGCTCCCGCTCCTCCAGGGCGCCCCCGAGGCCTGCCTCAAGCAGCGCCTCCTGCACGGCCCTGCGGCCTTTCGTGGGCAGGCCCAGCACCTTCCTGGTGGAGGCCGGGTGGACCTCTATGACCTGGAGCCCCCTGGCCGCGAGCTGCTCGGCCAGCCTGATGCCCCTGAGCGTGAGGAGCTTCATGGCCGGGAAGAGCGGCGGCAGCACGGGGAGGCCGAGTCTGTGCATCTCCCTGTCCACGGGCCGCGTGTAGCCCTCCCTCGGCAGGGAGAGGGGCGCGTCTATGGCGACTAGGGCCGGTTCCACACGCGCCGTGGCCTCTAGGAGCTCCTCATCCGGCCCCAGGAGGCTGGCCTCAAGAACATCCGCGCCCTCAAGCACCGCCCAGCCGGAGGGGCGCTTCTCAGAGCCGGAGAGGTCTATGCCCACCGTCCTGCCCTCAAGGCGCGATAACAGGCCCCTTAGCCACCTGCCCAACCCGGCCCCTTCACCCCATCATCAGGGGCCTCCTTAACTCTTCCTGCCATGCCGTGGCCTAGAGGTGCCTCATGACCAACTCTAAGAGCGCCTCCCTGCCCACGGCCCCTATCACGCGGTCCACGGGCTTGCCACGCACGAAGACCACCACGGTCGGGATGGCCATGATGTTCAGGCGGGCCGCTATCTCCCTGGCCTCGTCCACGTTCACCTTGGCAAAGATGGCCTTGTCGCCCAGCTCCTCGGCCACGGCCTCGAAGATGGGCGCGAACATGTGGCAGGGAGGGCACCACTCAGCCCAGAAGTCCACCACCACGGGCTTATCGGCCTTCCCCACCACCTCGTCGAAGTTCGAGGCATCTAGGTGGAGCACCCGGCCGGGCACGTCCATCCTGCCTCCTTCACGCGGGAGGGCCTCATGAAGGCCGCATATAAGTCTTAAGCCCTCCGTGGACGCCCGGCCAGCTACGCCCTCATTCGTGCGCGGGCACGAGGCAGATGAACTTCAGCACGCCCTGGCCCGTGTTCCTGAACTGGTGCGGCTCGTTGGGCGCCACGAAGACCACCGTGCCGGGCTTTATCGGCAGCTCGCGACCGCCCTCGCCCACCACCACGCCCTCGCCCTCCAGCACGAAGACCTCGTGCTCCCACGGGTGTTGGTGGTAGGGCGTGTAGCCGCCCGGCTCGACCTCGAAGACCCGCATCCAGATGCGCTCAGCGCCATGCTCCGTGCGCAGCAGCCAGCGCACCCTCACGCCAGCGCAGCCCTCCATCTCCACGGGCTCAAGGGGCACCTCTTTGTGGTCGAAGACCTTTATCCCCAAGCTCCCTCGCCCAGCCGACCTAAGCTCTCCTCAGGTCTTAAGGCCGCGCTAGAGGAGGCCCAAGAAGCCCGGTGGCCTGGCCACCCGCTCGCCCACGATGGGTATCTCGCGGCCGCACCTGGGGCACCGCTTGTCGGCCGTGATCTCGTAGCGGACGATGGAGAAGCCATAGCGCTCTATGAGGAGCTGGCCACAATCCGGGCAGTAGGTGTTCTCAAGCGGGTGGCCTGGCACGTTCCCTATGTAAACGAAGTTCAGCCCTTCCTCCTTGGCCAGCTTGTGCGCCCATTCGAGCGTTTTCACGGGCGTTGGAGGCGCGTTAAACCTGTAGGCCGGGTAATAGCGTGTGAAGTGGAGCGGCGTGTCCTCACCAGCGTTCTCAAGCACGTTCCGCGCGATCCAGCGTATGCTCTCCTCATCATCGTTCACGCCTGGTATCACGAGCGTGACCACCTCCACGTGGAGGCCGAGCTCCTTGGCCAAGCGCACGTTCCGCCACACCACGTCCACGCGGGCTCGGCAGTAGCGCTCGTAGGCGCCCGGGCCGCCCTTCATGTCGAACTTGATGGCGTCCATGCCAGCCCGGGCGAGTTCCCTCAGGGCCAGGTCGGTCATGTAGCCGTTCGACACGTAGTTGTTGTAGAGGCCCTCGCGCTTGGCCAGCCTGAACACGTCGAGGCTCCACTCGAAGAGGAGGGTGGGCTCGTTGAAGGATACGCTGGTGCCCTGGCAGCCGTGCGTCCTGGCCATGCTCACGAAGCGCTCAGGGCTTATGTAGTGTGCCCTCCTCGGGTCGGGCTCGAACTTGCTTATCTCCCAGTTCTGGCACCAGGGGCAGGTGAAGTTGCAGCTCCACGTCCCAGCCGTGAGGGCCACGCTCCCGGGCCAGAAGTGGAAGAAGGGCTTCTTCTCTATCGGGTTGGCCGAGAGGCTGGATATATCGCCATAGACGAGCGTGTAGAGGCGCCCATCCCGGTTCTCCCGCGTCCGGCAGAAGCCGCGCTGGCCTGGCTTGATCACGCAGCGGCGCTCGCAGGTGAGGCAGCGCACCTTACCGGCCCTGAGGCGCTCGTAGAGGAGGGCCTCGCGGACCGTGGGCGCTCGCTCCTCCGAGCCCGCCATACATTTATGAAGGGCCCGTGTCCGTGATATAAGCTAGTGCCCTCTCGTGCGCTCTATCCGGCTCAGGCACGGCCACCTGCGCAGGAGCTCCGCCAGCACCACTAGGTGTAGCCTGGGCCAGGGCCTCCGCGCGTTCATTTCGAGCCAGGAGGGGTCGGAATGCCACCTCAGGAGCTCCTCCTCTTCCGCCAGCTGGTGCCCAGCCAGCCCGTGGAAGCCCCTCGCCCTGAAGACCACCTCCGCGACCTCGTGGAAGAGCACGAAGTGCCTCCAGGGCCTGAGGGCCTCCGACATCCACACCTGGCCATCCGGTATGCCGAGCCTGCGGGCCGCTCCGGGCCTGATGCGCAGGCCCCAGAGCGCGATGTTGTAGCAGGCCAGGTGATCGGATATGAGCTCGTGCGGGACGAGCCTGACCTCTATGCCGTGCTCCGCCAGGAAGGCCTCGGGATTGCCTGGCACCTCAAGCCACGGCCTGAGCCTCAGGAGGAAGAGGATGATGAGCGCTAGCCCTCTCGCCACTAAGTCAGGCGCTCTACTGCTCAAGGCATTCAGGGCCCGGCAGAGCAGGTATCTGAGCAGGGCGGCTGCCGCGAGCAGGCCCCTCATAGCTGGCACGTGCCTTATAGAGCACGTATAAAAACGTCCGGCCGGGCAGGCCCTCAACCTTAATAAGACCCAGCCCACCGCATGAGGCCGGCATGTCGAGGAGGAGGCGCAGGAGAGCGGTAGATAAGTGGAGGACCAAGCGGTGGTTCGTGATCACCACGCCGCCCTACTTCGGCGAGCGGGAGCTCTTCGAGGTTCCAGCCGACTCGCCCGAGAAGCTCCTGAAGCGCGTGCTTGAGGCCACGCTCTACGATGTCACACAGGAGAACATCAGGCAGCAGGTCATAAAGATGTATTTCCAGGTGGTGGCCGTGGAGGGCGACCGGGCCAGGACCATCTTCAAGGGCCATGAATACTCGCGCGACTTCCTGCGCAGCCTTGTGAGGCGCCGGACGAGCAAGGTGGATGGCATCTTCGACGTAACCACGAAGGACGGCTATAGAATTCGCGTTTACCC
The DNA here is from genome assembly GCA_964585495.1 of uncultured Candidatus Bathyarchaeia archaeon. GTDB lineage: Archaea > Thermoproteota > Bathyarchaeia > EX4484-135 > EX4484-135 > EX4484-135. The sequence continues at coordinate 143 of CAZPDR010000087.1, read as the reverse complement.
GTGCGCCCTCACGCAATACCGCATCAAGACCTCCCAGCAGAAGGCGATAAGGAAGATCATGAGGGAGATCGTGGAGCGGAAGGCCCGCGAGCTGAACTTCGGGCAGTTCGTGCAGGAGATGGTGCTGGGCAAGATGGCCTCCG
>CAZPDR010000086.1:0-4454 GCA_964585495.1 uncultured Candidatus Bathyarchaeia archaeon | reverse complement strand
GGGTCGAAGGGCCTTAGGTCATCATAGCCTTGCCCGACCCCTATGAACATGATGGGCCTCCTTATCGTGTAGGCCGCGCTCAGGGCCGCTCCACCTCGCACGTCCGCGTCCACCTTCGTGAGCACTATGGCGTCCACGCCCACGCCCTCGTGGAAGAGCCGGGCCTGGATGGCCACGTCGTTGCCAGCCAGGGCGTCCAACACCAGCACGGTCAGGTCGGGCTCGGCCACGCGCTTTATCTTGGCCAGCTCGGCCATGAGGTTCCTGTCCGTCTGCACGCGGCCAGCCGTGTCTATGAGCACGACATCTAGGCCCCTGGCCCGGGCGTGCGCTATGGCATCGTAGGCCACGGCCGCTGGGTCGGCGCCATACCTGTGCCTGAGCACCCTGATGCCCAGGCGGTGCCCGTGCTCCTCAAGCTGCTCTATAGCCCCAGCGCGGAAGGTATCGCTGCAGGCCAGCACGACCTTCAGGCCCTTGTCCCTCAGGAGCTTCGCTATCTTGGCTATCGTGGTGGTCTTGCCGGTGCCGTTGAAGCCCACGAAGAGCACGCTGAAGGGCTCGCCCTCCGCCCTCCTGGCCTCCACGAGCTTGAGCAGGTCCGGTGGCTCGGCTGGCGTGAGCACGCGGAGGATGGCCTTCCTCAGCGCCTCCCTCACGAGCTCCCTCCGGTCGCTCCTCCTGGGCACGCGCTGGCCGGTGAGCTCGGCCATGAGGTCCGCGCAGATAGCCTCTGCCACGTCGAAGGCCACGTCGTTCTCCAGCAGCGTGAGCTTGAGCTCCTCCAAGAGCGGCTGGAGCTTCTTGGGCGTGAGCTCCACCGTGGTGATCTTATCCAGGAACTTCCTTAGACCCCTCCTCAGCCCTTCTAGCAAGCTCGCTTACCTCCATAAGCGCCCTCAGGCGCCTCCTCCTGGCCTCTATGGCCAGCTCAACCTCCCTCAGGCGGGCGAGGTAGTCATTCAGGGCCTTCTGGGCCTCGGCAGCCCTCTCCCCTATTATCTCCTTCGCCCTGTCAAGGCCCACCTCCACGGCGACATCGGCCCCCAGGCTGATTATGGCCTTCTCGGCCGTGGCCAGGCGGACGCGGATGAAGGAGCCAGCTCCTATGGGCACCAGCACCTCGGCCCCCTCCTGGCCCGTTATGCCCTCAAGCGTGCTCCCGGCAGCGCTCAGCTCGGCCAGGTAGGCCTGGGTCCTGAGGGCGAATTCCCTGAGGACATCTGCTGCCTGCTCCAGCGCCCTCACCTCGGCCAGGAGGCGTGCTGCCTCCTCCCTGAGCTCCTCGGGCGTGGCGACCCTCCTCTCGCCCTCACCAGGCATATGCTCGGCCAAGTCATACCTCCCCCAGGGCCACCTTGCGCAGTATGGGGTCCTCCAGCTCCTCGGGCGCTACCTCCACGACCCTGAGGATCTTGATGTGGTAGCGCTTCACCCGATGCTTGCTGCCCAGCTCCATGAGCACCTTCTCCACCGCGTCCTCCGGCTTGACGGCCCTCACCTCCTTCCTGAACCTCGTCCGCCAATTGGGCTTGTCGATGACCCCCTCCACGCGGAAGTTCCGCACCTTCACCTCGGCCATGACCTGGCCCCGGGCCATAGCGAGCAAGCGACTTTATAAAGACCTTACGGGCCAGGGCGCGGGATATGAGGGAGGAAGTGCTCGACCTCCTCTGCTGCCCCCTCTGCCGCGGTGAGCTGGAACTCCAGGCCGAGGCCACGGCTGGCCGGGAGGTGCTATCTGGCTTCCTCACCTGCCGGGGCTGTGGCCGCACCTACCCGGTCAAGGACGGCATACCAGACCTGCTGCCCGATGAGGTGGTCCGTGGTCGCGATGAGAAGTGGATGCGAGCGTATGACAAGATGGCGAGGAGCTACTACATGCTGATGCACATACTCATACCGGCCCTATCGCTCGGGACGGAGCCCCTCGCCAGGTCCAGGTGGGTGGGCCTGCTCGGCCTCAAGCGCGGCGATGTGGTCTTGGACGTGGCCACGGGCGCGGGCCGGAACCTGCCCTTCCTCCTCAAGCGCGTGGGCCGCGAGGGCTTGGTCCTCGGCATGGACATCTCCAAGGGCATGCTCTCCCTCGCGGCCAGGCAGGCTAGAGCCCGCGGCTGGCGCAACGTGGAGCTCCAGAGGGCCAACGCCTCCTACCTGCCCTACAAGGACGAGGTCTTCGATGCGGTCTTCCACGTGGGCGGCGTGAACACCTTCGAGGAGAAGGCGAGGGCGCTCGCGGAGATGGTGAGGGTGGCCAAGCCTGGTGCCAGGCTGGTGGTCGTGGACGAGGGGCTGGAGCCGGGCAAGCGCCAGACGTTCAGGGGGCGCTTCCTGCTCAGGATGAACGCCCTCTACGCCAGCCTCCCTCCCCTGGCCGAGCTGCCCGCGGGGGTGGAGGACGTGCGCGTGAGATGGGGCGTGGTACCCTGCTGGCCCCTGCCCATGTGGCCCTTCTACGTGCTGGCCTTCCGTAAGGCCGTGAAGTGATAACGCTAATCCTCCCTGCTCGACGGAGAGGTGAAGGGAGGGAGCATGCGCTCCACGGGCTTTGCTAGCCCTTCCTTCTCACCTGCCTGCTTCCTGCTGCTCCTGCTCGCGCTGTCCCTCGCCCTTCCCACGGCCGCCACGGGCTCGGGAGGCGCCTCCATGCCCCAGGCAGCCTCGGATGGCCAGGAGCTTGAGGTAGATGTGGTCGCCCGCGTGCGCTCCGTGGTGGATGGCGATACCTTCGATGCCTTCCCCGTCGGCCGCGTGAGGCTGGCGGACGTGAACACGCCAGAGGAGGGCGAGCCAGGCTACGAGGAGGCCAAGGCGGCCCTAAACTCGCTCGTGGGAAACAAGGTGGTCTTCCTCGACGTGGACGACGTGAACATGGACGGCCCCTACCACAGGCTGATATGCCTGGTCTACGTGCGCTACAACGAGACGCACCTGCTGAACGTGAACGAGTGGCTGGTGGCCCAGGGCCTCGCGGACATCGTGGACTACCCGAACGAGTTCGACCCGAGCGCCTGGGAGCTCTACGTGGAGGCGCCCGAGGAGGAGCTGCCCGACAAGCTCTACGGGGAGCTCCTCGCTGCCTACCTGGAGCTCCAGGAGGCCTACGCTTCCCTCTCGGCTGCCTGCAACGCCAGCGCCCTGCAGGTGGAGGTCTGCTCGGGCGACATCCACTTCCCAGGCGAGCTCGCGGAGTTCTACGTGCTCACGGCCTACAACGGCGTGCCCGTGAACGCCAGCCTCAGGAGCGCCCTCCTGCTCTGGCATGGGCAGGTGCTCGCTAACCTCACGGCCGAGGCCGAGCGGGTGGCCACGGGCCTCTTCTGGCTCCAATACGCCCTGCCAGCCGATGCACCAGCTGGCGTTTACGTGCTCCTGGTCCGCGCCAGGCTGCCCGAGGCGGGCGCTGAGGGCGTGGGCCTCAGGGCCTTCTTGGTCAGCCCCACCCTCTCGGCCTGGAACGCCACGCTCGCGGCCATCAGGGGCGATGTGGCCGTGCTCAAGACAGAGGTCGGCTACGTGCGCTTCCTCCTGAGCCAGCTGAACGCCACCCTCTGGGACATCCGGGGCGATGTGGCCATCTTGAGGACCGAGCTGGGCGAGGTCAGGGCGCGCGTGGGGGAGCTGCTCAGCCTGGCGGAGGATGTCCAAGCCTTCCTCAAGGGCTTCTCGGCTGCCGAGGTGGGCGTGGGAGGACATCAGGTGCTCCTCCTGGCTAGCTCAGGCTTCGCGAGGGAGCCTCAGGCAGCCGGCTGCCTCATCAGGGTTTCCCTGGCACCTCCGAGCGGGCCGAGGGGCCTCCTCCTGGCCGTCCTGCCCGAGGAGCTCCTGGCCTCAATAGGCACCACGCTCGCCAACACCGTGCTGCTCTTGGATGGCCAGCCGACCGCCTTCCAGCACGTAGAACTCAGGGGCCAGCATGTCCTGGGCCTGGCCTATGGGCCTGGCGAGCACGAGGTGGCCCTGCACCTCAGGGGCGCTCTGGACGATGATGGAGATGGCCTGGCCAATTACCAGGAGCTCCTGCTCGGCACCGACCCAGGTCGGGCTGATACGGACCGGGACCTCTGGCCAGACGGCGTGGATCCGTGGCCCAGGAGCCCGCTCGTGCCAAATGGGCTCGCGGCCATCCCGGGCGCCCTAGCCCTCGCGCTAGCGGCCTTCGCGGCCAGGAGGCTCAGGCGACGCCCAGCCCCTTCCCTATGACCGCCATCTCGCGGCCCGTGGTCGCGAAGCCCGCCACGGCAGCCCTGCTGTTCGCTATCAGGCCGAGGGCCACCATGCGGATGCCCGAGTTCACCGTGCCCGTCTCAACAGGCACCTTCAGCACATCCTCTATCAGCTCCCTCTCGCCCTCGAAGATGTCGGGGTGCGCCAGCACGCCCTTGTTCGTGGCACAGGCCAGGGAGCCCACGTAGGGCAGGCCAGCTATGGTGCCCTTCACCACCTCCACG
>CAZPDR010000085.1:3330-4488 GCA_964585495.1 uncultured Candidatus Bathyarchaeia archaeon | reverse complement strand
CCTCAAGCACGGCCACGAGGGCGTGCTCGCCGCCCAGGTCACCCGTGGACCAGAAGCCGGGCAGGAGCTCCCTGGCCTCCCCCACCTCCACGAGCTCAGCGCCAGCCCGCCTCAGCTGCCTCTCCATGAGCCAGCCCGGGCGCCTGGGCGCGAAGACGGGCACCTTCCTGCCCATATGGGCCAGGAGGTTCGGCAGGGCAGCGGAGTGGTCCGCGTGCCAGTGGGATATGAAGATGGCGTCCAGGCGCGTCAGATCGAGGCCCAGGGCTCTCGCGTTCCCCTCAAGCTTGTGGAAGGAGCTCCCGGTGTCCATCAGCAGCCTCAGGCCATTCCCGGCCTCCAGGTAGAGCGACAGGCCCCAATCCGGCATCAGGTGGAGCAGGTAAGGCTCGTTGTCCAGGAGGACCGTGATGGTGAGGCCCTTAAGGGCGCCTAAGGTCGGCCACCACCTCAGGCAGTTAGATGGGGGATGGGTATAACTATTACCGCTATACGCCTTTGCTACGGCCTACCCAGCGGTCGGCTATAAGCTGGCCTGAAGAACCCATTTTCGGGGTCGAGGGATGGAGCTGAAGGTATTCGTGATGGAGAAGTGCCCCAAGTGCCCTAAGGCCAAGGAGATAGCCAGGCGCGTGGCCGAGAAATACGGCCTGGAATACGTGGAAATCCGCCTGGACACGCCCGAGGGCGAGATAGAGGCCCTGATGCACAACGTGGTGAGCACGCCCAGCATCGCGCTCGGGGATGAGGTGCTCGTGAGAGGCGACCTCCTGACCGAGGAGGCCCTGGAGGCGGAGGTGCGCAGGAGGCTGGTGAGAGCAGATTGAGGCTGCGCCTGAAGGGCTTCATGGACCTCAGCCTGGTGGACTGGGATGGCAGGGCCACGTGCGTGGTCTTCACGCCGGGCTGCAACTTCAGGTGCCCCTGGTGCTACAACCGCGAGCTCGTCCTCAGGCCCGACAGCCTGCCGGACGTGCCCCTTGAGCGCGTGTTGGCCTACATCCGCGAGGACGGCTGGGGCCTAGATGGCGTGGTCATCACGGGCGGGGAGCCCACCATCTGGCCCGATTTGCCGGAGCTCTGCTCGGCCCTTAAGGCCACGGGCCTGCCCGTCAAGCTGGACACGAACGGCACGAACCCGCGCATGCTTGAGCGCCT
>CAZPDR010000085.1:0-3230 GCA_964585495.1 uncultured Candidatus Bathyarchaeia archaeon | reverse complement strand
GCCTGCCCGTCAAGCTGGACACGAACGGCACGAACCCGCGCATGCTTGAGCGCCTGCTGTCCGAGGGCCTGGTGGACTACGTGGCCATGGACGTGAAGGCGCCCTTAGAGCCCGAGCGCTACTCGCGCGTCTGCGGGGTGGACGCCAGGCACCTGCTGCCCCGCATAAGGAGCTCCATAGAGGTCATATTGTCCTCGGGCGTGGACCACGAGTTCAGGACCACCCTCGTGCCCACCCTCCACCGGCCAGGTGATGTGAGAGCCATATGCCTGGCCGTGAGGGGCTGCAGGCGCTACGTGCTCCAGAGCTTCAAGCCCCTCGGCCCCACCATAGACCCGCGCTTCTCCGCCCTCCAGCCCTTCTCACGCGAGCAGCTGGAGGCCTTCCGTAAAGAGGCCGTGGAGGTGCTAGGGGAGGGCAGGGTGGCCCTAAGGCCCTAGCTGGCGCCGAGGAGCTTGGCCAGGCCTGGGTAGGCCTCCTCTATGTGCTCCCTCAAGAGCAGCTGGTAATACTGGTATACGATGCCCACGGCCAGGAGGATGCCCGTGCCTGTGCCGAAGGTGCCCAGGAAGTCCGAGATGGCCGCCAGCAGGCCGACCAGGATGCCGCCCAGCACGGTCGTGGTCGGTATGTAGCGCTCCAGCAGCCTCCTCACGGACTGGTAGGCACGCCTGAAGCCCGGCACCTGCATGCCGGACTGCACGAGTTGGCGGGCCACGGTGGCCGGGTCCTGGCCACCTACCTCAAGCCACAGCCGCGCGAAGACGCCGCACATGACCACCATGATGATGAGGTAGGCTGCTGCCCTCACCGGGTCGGCAGCCACATCGCTTAGCCCCCTAGGGGCCACCAAGTAGTAGACCAGGCCGCCCGAGGGCCTTATGTAGCCGCCCTCCGCCTCCTCGAAGGTGCCGAGGAGGTTCAGCCAGAAGTTCGTCCCATCCTTGTTGTAGTTGGACCAAAGTATCTGGGCCACGAAGTAGATGTTCGCGAAGAGGGCGGAGGTGAAGATCACGGGTATGTTGGAGATGTAGAGGAGGCTGATGGGGTAACGGCCCCTGTAGCCCCTGAAGCGGGCGTAGGAGATGGGTATCTCCACGCGCGTGGTCTGCATGTAGATGCAGACGAGGAAGGCCACTATGGTGGCTATCATGCTGAAGAGCGTGGGGCTGCGGCCGCGGTCATACAGGGCCTTGTAGTCCTTGGCCATGATGCACTGCACGGTCGCGATGAGCGCCCCGTGGTAATACTTGTCGGACATGGAGGGCATGGGGCTGAAGGTATCCCAGAGCACGTTCTCCGCCACGCCAGCCAGGATGAAGAGGCTGATGCCGCTCCCCAGGCCCCAGCCCTTCTGCAGCATCTCGTCCAACAGGATGAGTATGACGCCAGCGGCCAGGAGCTGGACGAAGATGATGAAGGCCCTCGTGAACTCCAGGTGGTAGCGGGCCACGTAGTAGCCTATCACGTAGGCCAGCGCGTTCACGCCCGTGAGGAGTATGGAGAAGAACTTGTTCGCGGCCGTGAAGAGGGCGCGGTCCTCCGGGTCCGTGAAATCGCACTCCACCAGGCCGGAGGCCACCAGGAGCTGGAGCACCAGGCCGGCCGTTACGATGGGGCCTATGCCGAGCTCCATGAGGGAGCCACGCCTGGAGGCGAAGATGACGCGCAGGTAGTAGAACGGGTCCGCGCCCCTGGGGGCGCCATAGAGGGGTGTATTGCACATCACCAGGTAAACGGTCAAGGCCGCGGCCGTCCAGGCCAGCTTGGCCCTGAAGCCGGGGCTCTTCTCGGGCGGCGCTACCTCCGGCAGGAACCTCGAAATAGGCTTGAAGGCCTGGAGGAACCTCCCCACCCCGTGGCCCCTCCTCTAGCCCGGGCTCAGGCCAGGTAAATTAGCTTTGAGTAGTAGTCTGGCACCTTCACCCTGGGGTAGTTGGGCAGTATCTCCCTGTGGAAGAGCTCCACGCCGAAGACCACGGAGCCGAACTCCATCTTGAAGTTCTCGAAGGAAAGCGCCTTCACATGGCTCTCCGCGTGGACGACCACATCGCCCTTGTTCGTGAGGCCGAAGGTAACCTCGTTGAGCTCGAAGGTCAGGACCAAGAGGAGGCGGTAGAACTCCTTCTCATCTATATCCCGTGGTAGATCCTCCCTGCGGGCCGCTATGGCCGCCGTGGTAACCCAATCGTCCTTGATGGTCACGACCACGTTGAACTGCTTGCCCGTCTCCTCCGAGAAGAAGGGCACCACGAAGGCGTTCTTGTCCTCTATATGCTTGAACTTCAGGTCCATCTGCTTTAAGAACTCCTTCACCTTCTGCACAGCCTCTGCCTCGCTCATGCGCTCACCTAGCGCTCCTTACGCGTGGGCAGCCTTATTAAGCTTGGAGCACTAGGCCCCTAAGGCTAATATATGGCCATGCCTACCTTTAGTCCGGGACATGCCTGCTAGAGAGGCCCGGTTTTACGAGGCGCTTGAGGACGGCCTGGTGAGGTGCACCGTCTGCCCGAGGAGGTGCGTGCTAAAGCCCGGCCAACGTGGCTTCTGCGGCACCCGCGAGAACAGGGACGGCCGCCTCTACAGCCTCATCTATGCGGAGGTATCTGCCAGCGCGGTGGACCCGATAGAGAAGAAGCCCTTATTCCACTTCGAGCCCGGGAGCCTCACGTTCTCCATAAGCTCCGTGGGCTGCAACTTCAAGTGCCCCTGGTGCCAGAACTACCACATCTCCCATGTCAGGCCCGAGGACTATAGGACCGTGCGCATGGAGCCGGAGGAGGTCGTGCGCCTGGCCAAGCAATACGGGTGCCCATCCATCTCCATCACCTACAACGAGCCCATCATCTGGCTTGAGTTCGTGGAGGACGTGGGCAAGCTGGCCAAGCGCGAGGGCCTGGAGGTGGTCCTGGTTACGAACGGCTACATCACCCTTGAGGCCCTAGATGCCGTGGCGGGCCTGATAGACGCGGCCAACGTGGACGTGAAGGCCTTCCGGGACGACTTCTACAGGCGCTACTGCAAGGGCGATCTGGAGAGCGTCCTCCAGGCCGTGGTGGCCATGAAGGAGAAGGGCATCCACGTGGAGACCACCAACCTCATCATACCCGACCTGAACGATGGCGAGGAGGAGCTCCGGGACCTCTGCCGTTGGCACTACGAGAACCTCGGGCCAGACACGCCCATCCACTTCAGCCGCTTCTTCCCCTGCTACAAGATGCTCTTCAAGC
>CAZPDR010000084.1:0-4495 GCA_964585495.1 uncultured Candidatus Bathyarchaeia archaeon | reverse complement strand
CGCCTGCTTCCGCCAGCATCTCGCGGGCGGCCGAGGGGCCTGGCAGGGCCGCGTTAGGGCTCGCCACCAGCACCAGGTCGGGCTTGAACTCCAGGAGCTTCGACACGACCTCGCGCACCTCCTCCGGCGTCAGCTTCGGCCCAGAGCCCACCACCCGCACCACGATGTCCTCCCGCTCGGCCCGCTCGTCCAAGAGGATGTCGAGGAGCACGGAGGTGCCTATGTTGCCCACCTTGGCTATGCCTATCCTGACGGGGCCGCGCTCTGACACGCCCGCCACCCGGCCCGGCTGGAGGAGCGCGATTATAACGCTTGCCCTAATGGCGAAGGTATGGGATCCACCACCTTTATGTCCGGCATCCGTTTATGCTTATGACTTTCTCCTCAGTTTTCAAAGCGTTCTCAACAGCCTCTATCACGTATCCGTGCTCTGGTGCGCTCTCATCAAAATAATAGGCCCAGATATTGGAGTCGATATACTATCATCCTCACATCCTCCAGATGTGCTTCAACTTCGCGGGCTTCACCCTGGAGCTCTTCACGCACCCCCGGAGTTCCAATATGAATTCCTCAACGCCCACGCTCGGCTTGAGGAGCAGCCCTTTGTGGCTTATCTCAAGAACCAGCACCTGGCCTGGCCTCAGGCTCAGCTCATCTAGTATTTCCCTCGGTATCTTTACCCTTCCCTCCCTATCTAATACCACCTTGAACACTTGTGGCCACCGATATGCAAATGGGGCTCGGGGAGCTAAAAGCCTAGTGCCCGAGTGATGGCCGGTTTCGTGGGGGCCTGCTGAGCTACCCGCCAATCTCACACTCACGATACCGCTGAGCCTCTACATGCGCGGCCTCCTCTATGTATCGCTGTTCATCCTCATGTCCAACTGACCGGCCTCATGCATCACAGGAGGCTACGTAGTATGGCAGGTGCTCATGGCGCTACCGCCCCGAGATGGCATGGCAAGGAGCCCCGCAGGCTAGGTTTCTGCCTGCTCACCCCCAGCCGCGAGCTTTGCCAGGCCTTCCTGGCCTTCAGCACGGGTGAGAACCTGGGGCTCGCAGCCAGATGCTCTCAGCACCCTCAATATCTCCTCCGCGACGGGCTTCAGCACCAGCTCAGAAGCCCGCCAGATCTCGACGCCAGCTATGCTGCCGTCCTCCGCCAGCTCCACGAATACATCCTCTGCGACCTCGATGGTGTCCCTGATGGGGCCTTCCTTGATGAGGATGTAGAAGATGTCGGCCTCCCGGTCGTATCTCACCTTTGGCCGACGACTCTCAACCATCGTCTCCCGAGCCTCCTCAGGATGAGTTTGTCGGGCGAGGATGTGTCAAACACGCTTATAACCATTATCACATCATCAGCTCGCTCATAGACCACAAAGAGAGTGTGCCCTGTTCTGCGAGTTCTCACTCCTCTGGCTATCAAATAGCCGGTCGCTACATCGTAAAACACATCATCTGGGTTTCTCAGCACCTCCTCTACTTCATCCTCCCCTATGCTTCGTTCACTTAACCGCATACGTGCGTGCCGCGTGTATAGCATCTTAACACCATTAGAGGGTTGCAAGCTGGGGTCCTCTTAAGCTCCTGTGCCCTCGCCAGCCGCGAGCTCCGCCAGGTCCTTCTCGCCCTCGGCGTAGCCGACCGCGATGAGCACATCGCCAGCTTGGATGACGGTATCGGGCCTCGGCCTGAAGAGGCGCGTGCCCCGCCTCATGGCCACCACCCACATGCCCGTCTCGTCCGGTAGGTGGGCCTCGGAGAGCTTCTTGCCCACGAGGGGGCTGTTGGGCGCGACCTGCACGACCGCCACGCGCTCATCCGATTCCTCTATGGCCACCTTCAGGACAGGGTGGGGCTCTAGGCCCTTCAGGATGACCTTGGCTATGCCGTAGGCCGCGTCGGCTATTTCCTCGCCCAGGAAGGCCACGCGCAGGAGGGCCAGGAAGTCCTCCACGTCCACCGCGTTGAACTTGCTGGTGAGGACGGCCACCTGGAGCTCCGTGTGGAGCTGGTCCACGTATTCCTCAAGCGCCCGCACCTCCCGGGCCAGCTCTGGGCTGTTCAGCAGGAGGGACGTATAGGCCAGGTCGATGGCCAGCTCGGAGGACTCCTTCAGGTCTGTGAGGAACTCCGCCAGCTTCCTCATGTGCTCGCTGGTCTCCGGCAAGGCGGGCGGCTTCCTCTCAGGCGCCTCCTCGGCTAGCTCAAGCAGCTCCCTGACCTCCTCGGGCGAGCCACGCGCGATGAGCACGTCCCCTGGCGCGAGCACCTCCTCGTCCTCCGGGTTGAGTATCCAATCGCCATTCCTCTTTATGGCTATGACCTCCACCCAAGGATCCAGGTCGCCCACCCGGGCGCCAGCCAGCCTAGAGTTCTCATGCACCATGGCCCGGACGAGGCGCTCGCGGGTGTGGGCGAACATCTCCCTTATGGCCGGGTGGAGGCCCACGCCCTGGACGACCATCTTGGCTATGTCCGCGGCCGCGTCCACCACCCGGGCGATGGAGCTGGCCACGCGGGAGATGGGCACCAGGGCCAGGGCGTCATCTGGCGAGCGGGCGGCCAGCATGAGGCCCATCTCAAGGCCGAGGAGCATGTCATCTACGTGCTCCTCTATCTCAAGCACCTCCCTGGCCAGGTCGGGGCTGTGGAACAGGTAGGCCGAGTAGGCCAGGTCGATCGCTAGCTCGCACAGGTCCTTCAGGTCCACGAGGATGCTCCTCACGGGGGCTGGCCTGAAGGACAACTTGCCCCTACTTTGCCCCAACTCCGATCTGCTACCCCCTTCCGGGCGCAGCCCTACCTTGGCACCCGAGGATTTAAGCTCTCCCCATGGAGGAGAGCGGAAACCAATATAGGGGCGGCTCGGCCGGGTGGCGGAGGTGAGGGGCGTGATGAGGCTGGGCCAGGTGGAGGTGGAGGACACCTTCTCGGAGCTCTTCCCCATGTGGGTCTCCCGCGTGCTCATCACGGCCGACAGCGAGAAGTGGGCCCGCATCGCGGCCGAGGAGGCCACCGGCTTCGCCACCAGCATCATAGGCTCGCCAGCCGAGGCAGGCGTGGAGGGACCCGTGGGGCCGGAGGAGACACCCGATGGGCGGCCAGGCTACCTCATCCAGATCTACCAGCGCAACTGGCGCCTCCTGAGGCAGCAGCTCATCGCCAGGATAGGGCAGTGCGTGCTCACCTGCCCCACCACGGCCGCCTTCGATGCCACGCCCGAGCCGCGCCGGAAGCTGAGGGTGGGCCGCGCCATCAGGCTGTTCGGCGATGGCTGGCAGAGGGCGGCTGTCCGTTACGGGAGGCGCGTCTGGCGCATCCCCGTCATGGAGGGGGAGTTCATCGTGGAGGACGCCTTCGGGGCCCGGCTGGGCGTGGCTGGCGGCACGCTCATCATAATGGCCCGCGATAGGCGCTCGGGCCTGGAGGCGGCCGAGAGGGCGGCCGAGGCCATGAGGGCGGCTGGGCGCGTGATCCTGCCCTTCCCAGGCGGCATCTGCCGTGCGGGCTCGAAGGTGGGCTCGAAGAAGTATAAGCTGCCTGCCTCCACGAACGACTCCTACTGCCCGAAGATACGCAAGCTCGTGGAGGAGACGCGCGTGCCCGAGGGCGTGAGGTGCGTTTACGAGATAGTGGCGAACGGCCTCACGCTTGACGACGTGAAGAAGGCCATGGCGGCTGGCCTGAGGGCGGCTGCCGAGGTGCCGGGCGTGGTGCGCCTCACGTCCGCGAACTACGGTGGCAGGCTGGGGCCGATAAAGGTGCACTTGAGGGAGCTCCTGGGCACCTGAGGAGAGCTAGGCGCCTGAGCCGCTAGCGGCTGCGCTTGGCCCTGCCCAGCACGATGCCAGCGGGATCTATCTCCCTCAGTATCTTGAGCTCCTCCTCCGTGGGCGGCTCGGTCTCCTCGACCTCATCGGGTATGATGAGCTCGAAGCCGGTGTTCTCCTTCACCTGCTCGATGGAGACGCCCGGGTGGACGGAGAGCAGCATCATGCGCTTCGTCTCCTCATCGAAGCCGTAGACGCCCAGCTGGGTGATGACGCGGTATGGGCCCGTGCCCTCCGGCAGGCCAGCTGCCTCCCTGGCCCCCGGCCCTGTCAGGTAGCCCGGCGTGGTGATGTAATCCACCTTCTCCACGAAGCGGCGCCTGTCCTGCCTCATGAGTATTATGGTCCTCCAACAGAAGGAGCCCACGTCGTTCGCGCCCCCGCTGCCGGGCAGCCGGACCTTGGGCCTCCGCCAATCGCCTATGACCGTGGTGTTGATGTTCCCATACTGGTCTATCTGGGCGGCCCCGAGGAAGCCGTAGTCGTAGTAGCCTATGTTGCCCACCGCCATGACGTAGTGCATGCTGGTGGCCATGAAGGCCCGGTGGAAGGTCCTTGAGTCGCCCACGGAGATGGGGAGGGTGGGTATCTGGGGCCCTAGCCCTCCGGCCTCGAAGACTATGACGAGGTTGGGGGCGTGCGTCCTCTGGGCCAGGATG
>CAZPDR010000083.1:0-4574 GCA_964585495.1 uncultured Candidatus Bathyarchaeia archaeon | reverse complement strand
TGCTGCCCGGTGGCCACGTGGTCTTCAGGCTCTCGGATGGCTCTGGCCAGGTGGATTGTGCTGCCTTCAGGCCCTCCGGGCGTCTGGCCAAGGTGGCGCACGCCCTCTGGCCAGGGGACCTGGTGGAGGTCGCGGGCGGCGTGAAGACAGGGCCCCAGGGCCAGCTCACGCTGAACATCGAGAAGCTGGTCGTGCTTGAGCTAGCCGAGAAGCGCCTGCCCCGCAATCCGCGCTGCCCGAGGTGCGGCAAGCGCATGAAGTCCATGGGGACCGGCAAGGGGTTCCGCTGCCCGAGGTGCGGCCACAGGGACCCAAAGGCCCAGAAGGAGTGGGTGCCCGTGCCGCGCGACGTAAGGCCCGGCCTCTACCTGCCTCCCCCGCGCTCCCAGAGGCACCTGACCAAGCCGCTCAGGCGCTACGGCCTTGAGAGATACGGCCTCCCAGGCCCACCGCGGGGTGAGTGGCACTGGCCGTGCTGGCGGGGCTCAGCCTAATGCCTTCCGGTCATCTCGGGCTCGCGTAACCCTGACACGTCATGGCCCCGCCCGGGGGAAGGGGCTCGCGGGCTCGGATAAGCTTAGCTAGCCCGAGGGCGCCTCCACGGGCACCACGAAGATGGCCAGGTCGGGGCAGATGTCCTGGCAGAGGCCGCAGCCCACGCACTCCTCTGGCCTGACCACCTCGGGCGGGTGGGCGCCGCGTGCGTTGAGCTTCGGGCTGTAGTCCAGCACGCCCCTTGGGCAGAACTCTATGCAGAAGCCACAGCCCTTGCACCTATCCCAGATGACGTGTATCTCGACCTCCCGGAGCCTCAGCCTCTTCCTCGGGGCGAGCGGCTTCCTCACCAACCGGGCCAAGAGCTCCACCTTCCCGCGGGAGGCCGACTAGGCCCTCTTAGCCTTTGCGTGCAGGAAATAAAAGGGAGGTGAACAGGTGCTCACAGCCAGCTCCTCATGTCCAAGACCGTGTAGGCGCCGACCACGACGGCCGAGGAAGCGAGCGGTATGCTGGCCAGGTAGGGCACGACCACGGACGCCAGGCCGAGGGCCGAGGAAGCAGCACCCCAGAGGCCCAGGATGAGCGTTAAGGCCAGGTATGCCTTCTCACGCGCATCTATCTCTATGCCGAACTCCCTGTAGAAGCTGAGCCTCCTCACGAAGAGGCTGATGCCCGCGAGGGCCAGCGTGAAGCCTATGGCGGAGGTGTAGATGGACGTGGGTATGCTCCCCAGCTCAAGCCTGGCGCCAGCGAGGAGGAGGGAGCCGGTGGCGAAGGCAGCCGAGAGCACGATGAGGCCGAGCGTGAGCTTGATGGAGTTCCTCGGCGGTCTGAGCACCCTCCTGCGCTTCCTCCTCCCCAGCGCATACTTGACGCCGCTCAGCACCTTGGAGACCACGCCAGGCCTAGCCTCCTGAGCTGGTGGAGGCGTGGGCACGCCGGAGACAGCTGTGGGTGCTGCGGCAGCCGCGGCCGTTGGAGCGGCCCCCGCGGCAGCCGATATGCCCGCTGTGGCCATGGAGATGCCAGCGGCAGCCACGCCGGCCACGGCACCAGAGGCTATGGTGGTCGCGGTGGTGGTCGTGGGCTCCACCACCTTGGCCACGTGAATTGAGAGCTCCTCGCGCCCTACCTCCTCGCCCTTGTAGGACACGATGACGGTTATGGCGAAGTCGCCCTCCTCCTGGGCGGTCAGGATGAAGGTGGCGGTGGCCGTGCCTCCCGCGGGCACCCTCAGCGTGGCCTCGCGATCGCCCGAGAGGGCAGCGGCTGCCTCCCAGCGCACCATCACGCCCTCCGCATCCACATCGCCCGTGTTCTCCACCTCCACGCGGAGCTCCACCTTCCCGCCCACTAGGACCTCATCAGCGCTCAGGCTCGCGGACCTGATGGATAGCACGGGCCCCGCGGGCGCGACTGGCACGAATATCTCAACGCTCGCCTCAGCCGTATCGTGGACCTCGTCCTCATAGACCGCGGAGAAGGTGATGGTGGCCGTTACGTTCTCCTCGCTCTGTGCTGTCAGCTCCAGGTGGACCGTGGTGCTCTCGCCAGCAGGCACGTCGAACGTGGTGCCGTTCGGGCCCGTGAAGTAGGGGCTGGACCAGTAGAGCACCGCGCCCGTGGCGTTCAGGTCGCCCTCGTTCGCCACGGTGATGTCGAAGGCCACCGTCTCGCCCGTGGCCACCTCGGTGGCATTTGCCTCCACGCGCGCTATCCTGAGGGTGGGCGGCTGGAGCTCCTCGCCGAACTCGAAGTCAGCGCTGACCACCTCCGTGCTGTAGGAGACGGACTTGCTACCCTCCTGGATGAAGAGGCTGCCGGAATGCTCGTAGTAGTAGAAGTCCACATCCTCCGTCCACGTCCTGGTCAGGAGGGCGCCCGTCCCCGTGTCGTAGCCCATGCTCACGGACCAAGTGCCGCTCGCCCTCTCCATGTAGCCCGTCTCGGTCCTGCTGATGTTGACCGGGTAATACAGGCCGAAGATGGCCATCTCGACCTTCCTGCCCGCCAGGATTTCCTGCTCGATGGTGAAGGATGGCGAGAGCGTGATGTCGAGCTCCTCTGCCTGCTGGGCCACGTAATCGAGCCAGCTCTCGCCCGTGGCCTGCCAGTCTTCCGTCAAGAGGAGGGGCGGTATGTCCCAGAGCGGGAAGTCCTCCCAGTAGAAGAAGCACCAAGCCTCAGACAGGTGCCAGAGCCAGGGCTCCATGGCCGTGGTGTTCACCTCCTTCGTCCACGCATCGCTCAGCTCGTGCCCTTCTATGATGTAGGTCGTGATGATGGTCATGTTCGCCATGCCGCTCTCGGTGTCCAGGCCGTTCAGGACGAACTCCACCTCCACATCCCTCTCGAAGAAGCCCGGTGGCGCGCAGCGCACGTAGTGCCAATTGGAGACGCCCTCAAGCCCGTAGAACTCTGGCCCACCGCTGGTGTAGGCCGTGAAGTTCAGGTCCATGTAGAGCGTGAGCCAGAGGGGCAGCTCGAAGAAGCCCTGCTCCTCAAGGACATCCCAGGGGAAGCCCTCGGTGAAGGTGATGTCGAGCTCCCTGATGACCCTCCCCTCGGTCAGGCTGGCCCCTATGGCCAGGACGCCGGAGGTGGCCACCGTCATCTCTACCTCGCGGTCTCCATCCCAATACGTGAAGTTCATGTAGCACCTCAGGGCGTCCAGCCTGAGCTCGGTCAGGCCCCCTAGGTCCTCCAAGCTTATGTTCAGGAGGACCTGGAAGCTCTCGCCCTCCTCCCAGATGACCGTGGCGGGGGAGCTCGTCTGGACCCAGATGGAAGCGCCCTCCAGCAGGTCCATGGTGTCGCCGCGCGTGATGTTCATGTCCTCCTGCTCGCTCACATGGCCCCTGAGGGTCCAGGTGGAGCCCTCGGTCAGGGCGGGCGCTGGTGGGGTGCTGGCGCTGGCCTGCGGCGGGAGGAAGGACAAGCAGAGCGCCAAGGAGAGGATAAGCAGCGGCAGGGAGAGCAGGAGCGCGGTCCTCGCCTTCGGCCAGGAGTTCACCCTAGTCCCCGGCACCACGCCCTCGTGCCATTTATAAGTTTTAAGAGCTGGCGTGTTCGGCCTCCTCTAGGCCTCAGAGACACGGGACTAGCTCAGCGCTTCCTAAAAAGCTGGTGCTGCCCTCTGGGCAGCGGTTTAGAGGGAGAGCGGTGCTCGCTCAAGGCTTCCTCTTGCGCTTCATCTCCGTGAGGCGCCTCAGCACGTCAAGCACACCTGGTTCCTCCTCCACGGGCCTGGTCTCAAGCACGCCTTCCTCCACGGCCTTGTTGAAGACCTGCTCGCCGATCTCGGACCTTATTATGACCACGTTCCAGCCCTCAAGGCCCAGGCTGCCCACCGAGATGTCCGCTAGCTCGGCCGAGAAGTCCGTGCAGGTCTTGCACCCCTCCCGCACCATGCCCCTCAGGTCCCTGATCCTCACGTCCTTGGGCTCGCCCTCGCGCGGGTAGAAGATGAGGCGCCCCTTCTTGATGTTCATCTTCACCACGTCGGCTGGATCTAGGCCCAGCTTATCCCTCAGGAAGCTCATCAGGGCCTCGTAATCGAAGGTCTCCGTGCAGAAGAGCCCTATTATGAGGCCGAAGGCCTTGTGCCAGCCGAGCTCCTCCAGCGGGAGCATCTGCATCTTCCTCATGGCCGTTACCTGGCAGGGAAGCCCCACGAAGGCCCCTCTGGCGCCCTCAAGGAAGCTGAGGAAGGCGAGCGTCCCCGTGTTGAACAGCATGTTGTAGGTGTAGGTGTATCTGCTGCCCGCGCACCCGAGGACCTCCGGGCCGGAGAGCACTATCCTGGGCTCGGGTAGCCACGGCTTCTCCTCGCTCACGCCTGAGAGGACGGCCCCCATGGCCTGGCCCGAGGCCATCAGGAAGCGCACGAGCGTGCTCACCACGCCGCCATCCTGGCAGACCTTCAGCACCTCCTCGTCCTTCGAGCGGGCGAGCACTATGCGCCTCACCACGCCGAATTCCTCATCGGGCTTCCTCTCGCGGCCGAAGGCGAAGCGCTCAAGCTCGGCCCAATCGGTCTTATACCTGGGGCAGATGTGGTAGCAGTTCCCGCACCT
>CAZPDR010000082.1:2550-4598 GCA_964585495.1 uncultured Candidatus Bathyarchaeia archaeon | reverse complement strand
ACGGCCTACCGGACGCGGGAGGAGGTGGAGGCCTGGAAGGCCAGGTGCCCGATAAAGCGCCTGAGGGAGCGCCTGCTGGCGGCAGGCATCGCGAGTGAAGAGGAGCTGGCCCGCTTGGAGGCAGAGGTAGAGGAGGCCGTGAGGAAGGCCGTGGAGTTCGCGCTCAACAGCCCCTTCCCGAGCCCCGAGGAGCTCCACGAGTTCGTTTACTGAGGCCCGCGGGCGCTCGCCCCCTCTGCCATCCTCTGCGCCCCTCTCCACAACGCCTCCCGGCCTCTCACTAGCTGGACGCGCGCCCTTGTGGGCAGGCCTGCTCCCCTCAGCCTCTTGGCCAGCTCTGCCCGGAGCTCCTCCTCAAGATGTCTGGGCCGGCTGTCGAGGACGGCCACGACCACGTGCCTGGCCACCTCTTCTCGCCCTTCCTCACCGGAGGCCATGATGGCGGAGATAGCGGCTCTGGCGATATCCTCCGCGTCCTCGCACTCCTCCATGGTCATCCGCGATATCTCTAGGCCGTCATAGAAAACGCTCACATGACAAAGCCCTCTCCCCAGGAGGACTACCACGCCCGTGCTCATGCCCGAGGCCAGGAGGACAGCGAACGAGGCTGGTATGCACGTTATCGCCGGGAAGCCGAGCTGGAAGAGCGCGGATATCAGCTGCTCACTGTCCCGGCTGGGGAGCTCCCTTGCGTCCACGAGGATCAGCTTCTCAAAGGCGCCTTCTGGACCTAGCTCGCGTGCGGAGCTGGCCATCAGATCGGCTATGCCCTGCGGCCCCAAGTCGCCCGGGAGTGATACCTCAAGCCTCGGCCCCTCATCACCCGGCAGCCCGAGCAGCACCTCATCGCCCAGGAGCACGGCTATGAGGACCGTATTCTCGCGCACCTGGCTTCCCCTAGGCCTAGAGCTACTCAAGGGCGGCTTATGCGTTTCCCGCGGGGTATCGCGGGGTCGGCCGAGCGGGAAAGGTTAAGGCCCCCGTGGCCCGCTGGCCCTGAGGCGTGCGAGATGGCAGCTGGTGGTAACGAGCGGCAGCTCAGCATGGCCGAGGCCATCAACGAGGCCCTGCGCGAGGAGATGCGCCGCGATGAGCGCGTCATCCTCTTGGGCGAGGATGTGGGCGTGCTGGGCGGCATCTACCGGGTTACCAAGGGCCTCCTGGAGGAGTTCGGGCCCGAGCGCGTGATAGACACGCCCATCAGCGAGGAGGGCTTCACGGGCGCGGCCATAGGGCTGGCCATCATGGGCTTCAGGCCCGTGGTGGAGATCATGTATGCCGACTTCCTGGCGAACTGCATGAACCAGCTCGTGAACTTCGCGGCCAAGATGCGCTACATGAGCGGGGGGCAGCTGAAGGTGCCGCTCGTGGTGAGGACCATGATGGCCCACGGCCGCGGCCATGGGGGCGACCACTCCCAGGTGCCCATACCCTGGTTCCTGAACGTGCCAGGCCTGAAGCTCGTGGCCCCCTCCACGCCTTATGACGCGAAGGGCCTGCTGAAGGCCGCGATTCGCGATGACGCGCCCGTGATCTACTTCGAGCCCTACGTGCTCTACCGCGTGAGGGGGCCGGTGCCCGAGGGCGAATACGTGATACCGCTCGGGGAGGCGGATGTGAAGCGCGAGGGAGACGACATCACCATCGTGGCCATCTCGGCCATGGTGCCCCGCGCCCTGGAGGCTGCCGAGAAGCTGGCGGAGGAGGGCGTGAGCGCGGAGGTCGTGGACCCACGCACCATCGTGCCCCTGGACGAGGAGGCCATCCTGCGGTCCGTGATGAAGACGAACAGGCTCCTCATCGTGGAATACTCGCACAAGCGCGGGGGCGTGGGGGCCGAGATAGCGGCCCTCGTGGTCGAGAAGGCCTTCGACTACCTGGACGCGCCCATCCTCCGCCTCGCGAGCCCAGACGTGCCCATCCCCGTCAGCCCACCCCTGGGCCAGCTCACCCTGCCGAGCGTGAAGGACATCGTGAGGGCCGCGAGATCGCTCGTGCTGGGGCAGGTGTGAGGGCGAAGGAGCTCCCCGCTCGCTTATTAGATGCCT
>CAZPDR010000082.1:0-2450 GCA_964585495.1 uncultured Candidatus Bathyarchaeia archaeon | reverse complement strand
CGGGAGGCAGGTGGTGCTGGCCCGTGGTGAAGACCATCATCATGCCCCGGCTGGACATAGACATGGAGAAGGGCTCGGTGGTGGAGTGGCGCAAGCGGGAGGGCGAGCTTGTCCGGGCTGGCGAGGTCGTGGCGGTCATAATGAGCGAGAAGGTTACCTACGAGGTGGAGAGCCCGGCCTCAGGCGTGCTGGCCCGCATCCTCGTGGAGCCGGAGGTGGAGGTGCCCATAGGCACGCCCATAGCCATCTTGGCCGAGGAGGGCGATAGGCCGGAGGACGTGGAGGCGGCCGTTCAGGAGGCGAGGCGTGCTCTTGAGGCCGCCCTGAAGGCACCTGCTGCCCCAGCGGTGGTAGCGGCCCCGGAGGTGCCCGCTAGGCCAGCTCCTGCCGTGGAGGCCAGGCCAAGCGTGCCGGAGCGCATCAGGATAACGCCTGCCGCCAGGAAGCTGGCCGAGCAATACGGGCTCGACATAACCAAGATACGCGGCACGGGGCCTGGTGGCCGCATAACCAAGCAGGACGTGCTGAGGGCTCTTGAGGAGCTCCGCGCCAAGCCAGCCTACCGGGAGGTGCGCCTCACGGGCATAAGGCGCCTCACGGCCGAGAAGATGGCCCGCGCCTGGGAGGCACCGCACGCCAGCCTCACGGTCGAGGTGGACATGACGAAGGCCGAGGAGCTCAAGGCCCGCGTGGAGGCCGAGGAGGGCATCAAGCTGCCCTATGACGCCATCTTCGTGAAGGCCGTGGCGCTCGCTCTGAAGGCACACCCGGAGCTGAACGCCACCTTCGAGGGAGGCGTGGTCCGCGTGCACGAGGCCATAAACGTGTGTGTGGCCGTGGACACGCCCCAGGGCCTGGTTACGCCCGTGGTGAAGGACGCGGACAAGAAGCCCCTGGCCCAGGTAGGCCGCGAGATCCGCGAGCTGGCCCGCAAGGCCCGCGAAGGGCGCTTGAGCATGGAAGATGTGCGCGGGGGCACGTTCACCATCACGAACCTAGGCGTCTTCGGCATAGATGCCTTCACGCCCATAGTGAACCACCCGCAGGTGGCCATCCTGGCCTTCGGGCGCGTGGCCGAGAGGCCCGTGGTGATGGAAGGGCGCCTGGAGGTCAGGAAGACCGCTTGGCTCACGCTCTCCTTCGACCACAGGGCCGTGGACGGCGGCCCAGCCGCGCGCTTCCTCATGGCCGTGAAAGAGCTCGTGGAGCGGGCGGAGCTCCTGAGGTGAGAGGCAGGCCTTGCCCCTGCGCCTCCTCTGGGCCTCCTGGCCTAACCCAGAGCTCAACCTGGCCTTCGAGTGGGCTCTCCTGGAGCTCGCCCGCCGAGGTGCCTGCCCCAGCACCCTCAGGCTCTGGGTCAACGGCCCTTGCGTGGTCGTAGATCGCTCCTGCCGCTCCCTGGCCGAGGTGCGCCTGCCCGCGTGCGAGAGCCTGGGCCTGCCCGTGCTGAGGAGGCCCACGGCTGGCGGGGCCGTTTACCACGATGAGGGAAACCTGAACTGGACGGTGCTTGTGAGGCGCAGCGACCTGCCTGAGGGCGTCAGGTGGCCCAGGGAGGCAGAGCGCCTTGCTGGCGAGGCCATCCTTTCCCTCCTCTCGCGCTACGGCCTCCAGGGCTCCTTCAGGCCGGGGGAAGGTGCCTTCGCGTTCGACAGGAAGATCTCGGGCTTGGCCATCTACGCGGGCCGCGAGGCCATCATGGTCCACGGCACCCTCCTCATCAGCTCCGACCTGGCGAGGCTGAGGGAGGCCCTCTACTGCAAGTATGAGGTCGTGAACCTGTCGGAGCTCCTGGGCAGGCCCGTGGAGGTGCGCGGGGTCGGCGAGCTGCTGGCCTCCTGCTTGGCAGATGCCTTTGATGCCGAGCTGGAGGAAGGGGGGCCGAGCGAGGAGGAGCTCTCCCTGGCCTCGACCTGCCTGCCGAGGGTGCGGCTGCCGAAGCCAAATAAGCTCGGGCCTCCAGAAGCACGTGGTGGTAGGTCGTGAAGCCCGCTCTGCTCGTGATAGACATGCTCAACGACTTCGTGGAGGAGGGCGGTGCCCTCCGGGTGGAGAGGGCGGAGCGCATAATACCCAAGATCAAGGCCCTCCTGTCCTGGGCACGTGAGAAGGGCATACCGGTCATCTACGCCTGCGATGCGCACATCAGGGGCGTGGACGCTGAGCTGGCCCTCTGGGGCGAGCACGCCATCAAGGGCACCTGGGGAGCCCAGGTCGTGGAGGCCCTCAAGCCCCAGGAGGGCGATTACGTGGTGGAGAAGCGCCGCTACAGCGCCTTCTTCGCCACCGATTTGGACCTGCTGCTTCGCGAGCTGGGCGTGGACACGCTCATCCTGACGGGCCTGGTAACGAACGTCTGCGTCCAGCACACGGCAGCCGATGCCTACTTCCGCGGCTACAAGCTCGTGGTGGTGAGCGATGCCTGCGAGGCCCTCACGGCCGAGGAGCAC
>CAZPDR010000081.1:0-4600 GCA_964585495.1 uncultured Candidatus Bathyarchaeia archaeon | reverse complement strand
GCGGTGATGTCCTTGTCCGTCAGACCGCCATCGGTGGCGGGCGCCTTCTACTCCGGCACGGAGAGGGGCCTTAGGCGCCAGATAGAGTGGTGCTTCACGCACCCGCTCGGCCCGGGCATGGTGCCCAAGCCCGTCGAGAAGCCTCTGGAGGAGCTGGTGGCGCTGGTCTGCCCGCATGCTGGCTACATGTATTCTGGCCCTGTAGCCGCCCACGCCTACGCGCGGCTGGCCCGGGAGGGCAGGCCGGACGTGGTGGTGCTGCTGGGCCCAAACCACACGGGCTTCGGCAGCTCGGTGGCCATCTACGCCCGTGGTGCCTGGCGCACGCCCCTCGGCCAGGTGGAGGTGGAGGAGCGCGTGGCGGAGGCCATCGTGAAGAAGGCGCCCATCGTGGCCGATGACGTGGAGGCCCACGCCTACGAGCACTCCCTTGAGGTCCAGCTCCCCTTCCTCCAATACCTATACGGTAGCGATTTCAAGATAGTGCCCATCTGCATGATGTTCCAGGACGTGCGCACGAGCACGGAGGTGGGAGAGGCCATCGCGGCCGCCATAGGGGAGCTGGAGTTGAACGCGCTCGTGATAGCCTCCACGGACCTCACGCACTACGAGCCCCACGAGGTGGCCGTCAGGAAGGACGCTGAGGTCATAAGGGCCGTGGAGGCCCTGGACGTGCCCGGCCTCTACAGGGCCGTGGAGGAGCTGCCCGTCAGCATGTGCGGCTACGGCCCCACGGCCGCTGCCATGGTGGCCGCCAAGGCCCTGGGGGCCACGAGGGGTGAGCTCCTGAAATACGCCACCAGCGGCGATATAACGGGCGACAGGCACGCCGTGGTGGGCTACGCGGCCATAGCCATCACGAGGTAGGTGGCCCCCGGTGGCAGCCCCGGGCCAGGTGGTGGCCTCAGCACCAGCGAAGGTCATCTTGTTCGGCGAGCACTTCGTGGTCTACGGCGTGCCGGCCGTGGTGGCTGCCATCAGCCTTAGGGCCCGTGCGGCCGTGCGGAAGCGCGATGGCCTGGCCGTGAGCGTGAGGGCGCCAGACCTTGGGGCCTCGGGCACCTTCCTGCCAGATGGCACCTTCTCGCCAGGGGAGGGCGGTGAGGAGGCCAGGCGGCCTCTTGAGCCCATCCTCACGGCCGTCAGGCACGTCATGGAGGCCTTAGGGGCCTCTTCTGGCCTGGAGGTGCTCGTCAGGTCCAAGATACCGGTGGCAGCTGGCCTGGGCTCCTCGGCGGCCGTGGCCGTCTCAGCAGCAGCCGCTACCGCTCGACTCCTCTCGGGCCGCCTGGACCTGGATCTGGTCTTCAAGGCCGCCTTCAAGGCCGAGGAGCTGGTGCACATCACGCCCTCGGGCGTGGACCCGGCCATCTCGACCTATGGGGGCCTCATAACCTACCGGAGGGGCGAGGGCATAAGGAGGCTTGAGGCCCGCGGGCCGCTTGAGCTGGTGGTAGGCGATACGGGCATCAAGAGGTCCACAGGCGCCCTCGTCTCGGCCGTGAGGGCGCTCAAGGAGCGCAGGCCGCGCTTCTTCGCCAGCCTCCTTGAGGCAGTAGAGCGCCTGGTGGCCGATGCCGTGGCCGCCCTTGAGAGAGGCGACCTCACGGCCCTCGGGGAGCTGATGGACATCAACCACGGCCTGCTCTCGGCCATAGGCGTCTCGAACGAGGCCCTGGACAGGCTCGTCCACGCGGCCCGGAGGGCTGGGGCCCTGGGCGCGAAGCTGACGGGCGCTGGCGGAGGGGGCTGCATGATAGCTCTCGTGGAGCCGGGCTCGGGCGAGCGCGTGGCCAGGGCCATAGAGGCCGCGGGGGGCAGGGCCTTTCTGGCCGAGCTGTCTCGGGAGGGCGTGAGGGTTGAGCAGGGGGCTTGTGGTGCTTAAGCTGGGCGGCTCCATCATAACGGACAAGAGCGAGCGCTTCAGGCCGGATGAGGAGGCCATCGGGAGCCTGGCGAGGGAGATAGCCTCCTCGGGCGTGAGGGAACTCGTGATCGTGCACGGAGGGGGCAGCTTCGGCCACCCCCTGGCGGCCGACTACGGCCTGAGCGAGGGCTTCAGGGAGCCCGAGCAGCTCAGGGGGCTAGCCGAGACGCACCTGGCCATGGAGGAGCTGAACAAGCTGGTCGTGAGCGCCCTCCTGGCCGAGGACCTGCCCGCCGTCCCCCTGCCGCCCATATCGTGCTTCACGACCAAGGGGAAGCGCATAAGCCGAGCCTTCCTGGGGCCGCTCAAGGCCCTCCTGGCCCTGGGCGCCATGCCCGTGCTCTACGGCGATGTGGTCCTAGACGAGGAGCTGGGCTTCACCATCCTCTCGGGCGACCAGATAGCGGCCTACCTGGCCCTGGCCCTCGGGGCCGAGAGGGTGGTCCTGTGCCTGCGCGTGCCGGGCGTCTTCACGCGAGACCCCGAGGAGGACCCGAGCGCCGAGCTGATAGAGCACCTCAGGCCGGAGGATGTGAAGCGCGTGGAGACGGGGAGCCTGAGGGTGGCGGACGTGACTGGCGGCATGAGGAAAAAATTGGAGGAGATGGCCCCCGTGGCAGCGGCGGGCATCCCGGTCTTCTTCACCAGCCCCCGGCCGCCTGGCAACCTGGCTAGGGCGCTGAGGGGCGAGCGCGCCGTGGGAACGCTGCTCTCTCGCTAGCACTACTCAAGCAGCCTTAGCATGCGCTTGTAGAGGGAGAGCCAGAGCTCCCCCTTCCTCGTCGTGCGGTAGAGTTTCACCTGGTCAACCTGCCTCTCCTCAATCAGGCCCCTCTCCAGCAGGAAGCCCAGGTATTTCCCTAGCACGCGGAAGTTCAGGCTCGTCCGGTAGACCAGGCGCGTCCTGCTGGACCACTCGCCCGCCTCACGCAGGATGCAGGCGATCACCTCCAGCCTGTGCCTCCTCTTCCAGGCTCTGTACCTCCTATTTGCTAGCATTTCCCTCCCCAAGCAGGGGAGCACAGAGTTCCTTATAAATATTTCTGCACTGTGCTACCTATTTGCTAGCACTACCCTGGCATGGCCCTTCCCAGCGGGGGCCATATATGCAGGGCGGCCACCTTCCGCAGAGGAAGACGACCATGTTGGAGGAGCCATCGGCCCGCCTGGTTAAGTTTTTACGAAACCATGCCCGCCTGGTGCGGGATGGGAGATGGCCACCCAGATGGAGATGGCCAGGAGAGGGCAGCCGACCGAGGAGATGCGCGCGGTGGCTAGGGAGGAGGGCGTCCCCCTGCGCGCCCTGATGAGGCGCGTGGCCTCAGGCCGCGTGGTCATAACCCGGAACGTGCGCAGGGAGCGCGTGAGGCCGACGGGCATAGGGGCTGGCCTGCGCGTGAAGGTGAACGCGAACGTGGGGACCTCGCCCGACCTGTGCGACCCGGAGCTGGAGGTGGAGAAGGCCCGCATCGCGGTCCGCTATGGCGCGGACACGGTGATGGACCTCAGCACGGCGGGCGACCTCGATGCCATAAGGCGCAAGATAATCGAGGCCGTGGACGTGCCCGTGGGCACGGTGCCCATCTACCAGGCGGCCATAGAGGCAGCGGCCAAGAAGGGCTCCATCGTGGACATGGACGAGGACGACATCTTCAGGACCATAGAGAAGCACGCGCGAGATGGCGTGGACTTCATGACCGTGCACTGCGGCGTGGTGAAGGCCATAGTTGAGCGCCTGAAGGAGCACCCGCGCTGGCTGGGCATGGTGAGCCGGGGAGGCACCTTCCACGCCCTCTGGATCATCCACCACGGCCGCGAGAACCCGCTCTACGAGAACTACGACTACCTGCTTGAGATAGCCCGCGAATACGACATCACGCTCAGCCTTGGCGATGGCCTCAGGCCGGGCTGCGTGTTGGACGCCACGGATTGGGCTCAGGTGCAGGAGCTCCTCGTCATAGGCGAGCTGGTGAGGCGCGCCCGCCAGGCAGGCGTGCAGGCTATGGTGGAGGGGCCTGGGCACCTGCCCCTCAGCCATGTGGCCGCGAACGTGCGCCTGCAGAAGGCCGTCTGCGATGGAGCACCCTTCTACGTGCTAGGCCCGGTGGTAACGGACGTGGCGCCAGGCTACGACCACATAGTCTCGGCCATAGGAGGCGCCCTAGCCGCCCTGGCGGGTGCCGACTTCCTCTGCTACGTGACGCCAGCCGAGCACCTGGGCCTCCCCATGCCGGAGGACGTGCGGGAGGGCGTTATAGCGGCCCGCATAGCCGCCCACGCGGCCGACCTGGTGAGGCTCGGGAGGAGGGCGCTGAGGTGGGATGAGGAGATGGCCAAGGCAAGGGCGAGAGGCGATTTCGAGGCCCAGCTCAAGCTGGCCATGGACCCGGAGCGCGCTAGGGCCATCTTGGAGCGGGCGAAGGCCCGCGTGCCAGGCACCTGCAGTATGTGCGGGAAGTTCTGCGCCCTGAAGCTATACGGGGCTTACTTCAGGAGGAGGGCTGCCGAGGAATAGAGCAGAGTCCTTAATGCTTCTGCCTCCACACGACGAGGGAAGCTAGCTCAGAACTCAAATCAGTCAGCTCCTCCTAACTTGGCGGTCCGGCTACCCCAGCGCGATGATGGCGGGCATGGGGGCGCGCGATACCTTGGCGCCGCACTCGGATGAGGTTA
>CAZPDR010000080.1:0-4613 GCA_964585495.1 uncultured Candidatus Bathyarchaeia archaeon | reverse complement strand
CGCCTGCTCGCGGTGGGGAAGGCCGTGCTGACGGGCAGGGAGATGCTCGCCTTCAAGCGCGGCGTGGCCGTGAAGGTGAGGGCTGGCGTGAGAGAGGGCCGTTAAGGCTTAAGCTAGCTTAACGCACCTCCTCCACAGGCAGGTGCTTGCCTTGAGGAGGGTCTCGCCCAGGACGCTCAGGCGCATGATGAGGCAGATGGGCATGAGCATGACGCCAGTGGAGGGCGTGCTGGAGGTCGTGCTCAAGCTCCCCGGCAAGCAGGTGGTGCTTGAGGACCCCGAGGTGCTCATGGTGGAGATGGGCGGACAGAGGGTTTACCAGGTCATACCTGCCCGCGTGAGGGAGGAGGCGGCCATGCCGGAGAGGCCTGAGATACCCGAGGAGGACGTGCAGCTCGTGGCCCAGCAGGCTGGCGTGAGCCTGGAGGAGGCCAGGGCAGCCCTAGAGCAGACGGGAGGCGACCTGGCCAAGGCCATCTTGCTCCTCACGGGCCAGGCCGGGTGAGCTTTCCCTGCCACGCGCTAGCCTATTTCAGCCCCTCAAGCAGGCAGGCGAGCACGTCTGAGCGCTCCATGATGCGGCCGCAGTAGTGGCACTTCAGCCTGAGGGGCTCCTCAGATATGACGTAAAACCTGGGCTCCACGGGCTCCCTGCTGTTCGTTATGCAGGCCGGGTTCACGCACCTCACGATGTTCCTGATGACCTTCGGCAGCTTAACGCGGTGCTTCTGGACGACCTCGTAATCCCTTATGATGTTGATGGTTGCCTTCGGGGCCACTAACGCGATTTTATCTACCTCCTCCGGGCTGAGCTCTCGGCCTTCTATCTTCACCACGTCCTTCCTGCCGAGCTTCTGGCTGGGCACGTTCATGGCCACGGAGACCGTGAAGCCCTCTTGGCCTGTGATGCGCAGTATCTTCAGGACGGTGAGCGCGTAGCCAGCCGTTATATGGTCTATCACCGTGCCGTTCCTTATCTTGGCCACCTTGAGCACTCGCTCCTCGCCCGCGCCCGAGCTGGCCAGCAAGCTCCCACCGACCTCGCCTGAGCCTGCCCCCTTATGGGGATTGAGAGCACGGAGGTGCCTAAAAGCCATCTGGAGCTCCTCCCACCCTTGGCCTCCTGAGTTCAAACCGCTTTATCCGCGGAGGCGGGCTACCTCGCCCGGGTGGGGAGCTCTGGACTTCAGGGGGCGGAGCGTGGTCTCCATAAAGGACTTCACCCGCGAGGAGCTGGACTACATACTGGATGTGGCCGAAGCTATGGAGCCGTTGTATGAGAAGGGCTCAGACCTCCTGCGCGGGAAGGTGCTGGCCCTCCTCTTCTTCGAGCCGAGCACCAGGACGCGCCTGAGCTTTGAGGTGGCCATGAAGAAGCTGGGCGGGGCCACCATAGGCTTCGCTGGCCGTGAGGCTGCGTCCGTAATGAAGGGCGAGAACCTGGCCGATACCATCCGGGTGGTGGAGAACTACGCGGACGCCATCGTGCTCAGGCACCCGATGGAGGGCTCTGCCCGCCTGGCCGCCGAGTTCTCCAGCAAGCCCGTGATAAACGCGGGCTCTGGCGCGGAGGAGCACCCGACCCAGGCCATGCTGGACCTCTACACCATAAGGCGCGAGAAAGGGCGCATAGATGGCTTGAACATAGCCCTCATGGGCGACCTCCGCTACGGACGCACCGTCCACTCCCTCGCCTACGCCCTGTCCATGTATGACGTGAAGCTCTACCTCATCTCGCCCCCGCTGCTCAGGATGAGGCGCGAAGTCCTGGAGGAGATAAAGGACAAGGTGCCCGTAGTGGAGACCTCAGACCTGGCGAGCGTGCTGCCGGAGCTGGACGTGCTCTACGTTACGCGCATCCAGAAGGAGCGCTTCGCCGATCCCATGGAGTATGAGAAGGTGAGGGGCTCCTACCGCATAGACCTGAGGGCCCTTGAGGGCGCGAGGGAGGACCTCATCATCATGCACCCCCTCCCGCGCGTGGACGAGATAGCGCCAGAGGTGGACGGAACGCCCTACGCCCGCTACTTCCAACAGGTGCGCTCCGGCGTCGTGGTGCGCATGGCCCTCCTAGCCCTCATCCTCGGCGCCGTGGGCTAGCGGAAGGCTCGTCGAAGACCTCCACCACCTCGAAGTCGTAGAGCCAGACCGGCTGCTCTGGGTCGAGGGAGTGGTATATCCTCAGCCACTCGCGCCTGAACTCCTCAAGAGAGGCGAAGCCGTCGGGTATCACGTCCTCCTCCGTGAGCTCCCCCAGCTTCTTCGGCACCTTCCTCAGCACCAGGATGCGGCCCCGGTTCACTCCCGGGCGCTCCTGGATGAGATAGGTCCGGCCGACCTTGTAGTAGCCCACGGGCCTTATGGTGCGCGTCTTCTCCCCCCGGAGGATCTTCTCGATCATGCGCTTCTTGAACAGCAAGGCCACTAAGTGGTGGGCTGACGGGCGAGATAAATGGCTTTGGGTAACTATGGTCCGGCCGCCCTCACCACGCGGCCGCGATGAGGCACGTGATGGCCTCGGCCAGGGCCACGAGGAGGACCGCCAGGAGGTCGGGCATGATGAGGGCCAGGCAGTAGGGCACCAGGAGGGCCAGGAGCACGCAGGCCACGAAGAGGTCATCCGTCTTCGCCAGTCTAAGGGCCTTATCCTCGGGCTCGACCAGCTCGGCCAAGTATCGGGCGCAAACCGCCGATGCTGAGAAGCCCAGCAGGGCGCTTGAGGCCGCGTAGGCAGCGTAGTAGGGCTCGGAAAGGCAGCAGGAGAGCAGGATGTTGAGGGGCATCGCACACGCAGCGTAGGCCAGGGAGCAGGCTAGGGCCTTGCCCAGGGCCAGATCCCTCCTGCTCAGCCCGCTTGAGAAGAGGAACCAGAACATGCCTCCCTCAGCGCCCATGAGCTGGTAAGAGACCATGCCCATCAGAATGCCGAGCAGGCCGTAAGAGAAACCCACGATGTGAGGCGGCAGCCCCCCTACCTTGAGGGCTATCGTGAACAGCGCCACGTGGGCTATGGCTGGCGCTACGAGGGTGTAGTAGGCCCTTGGGTCCCGGTAGAACAACTTGAGGTCCTTGATCAATATGCCGATAGAGGGGTCCAGGATGGGCGGCGCTCTAGCCCCGGCACCGGAAGGCCCCCCAAGCCTTGGAGAGCAGCCAGCCAGGCTGGCCCAATACCGCGAGAGGCCCTTCCTGAAGAGACAAGCCGATAAGGCCAGGTAGGCCAGGGCCAGCGTGGCGGCCTCCGCCACGCCCTCAGGGCTTAGGGCCAAGAGCATGCCCTCCCCCACGGAGAAAGGGTATAGCAGCCACGTGAGCGAGGCAGGAGCTCCTGCCCCCGTGGGCCCCAGGGCGTGGAGGGCCAGCGCATCCACCAGCTGGCTGGCGAGGAGGGCCATCGCCAGGCAGGCGATGAAGGTCGTCGTGCTGAGCGCCCTCGCCACCCTCGCCCTGACGCTGGCACCCGAGACCCTCCTTGAGATGAGCGATGAGAGGGACAGGGCGCCCCCCATGGCGATGATGAGGGACACGTAGCCGTAGAGGACGCCTACAGCGCCAGCCGGAGCCGACCCGAGCGCGAGAGCGGATAGAACGCCGTAGACCAGGGGGGCGATGGCCATCGGCAGGACATCGGCGCTGGCGACCAGGGCCATGACCAGCTGGATGTCCCTCTTCCGCAGCGGGAGCGGCCTCAACGGCTCGAACAGCCTGTGCTCCTGCGCCATCCAGGCCGAGGAAGAGGAGAGCATGAACGTGAAGGCGAGCAGCGACGTGGTGTAGATGAGCGCTGACGCCCTGACGGCCCCCTCAAGCGGCACGCCCGGCCCCCTCATCACGAGCGGGATGGCCGAGAACGCGGACGTGGTGATGGCTATCGCCGTGCTGTAGGCGGCGTAGCCGAGCAGCTCAAGCCTAGTCCTCCTCACCAGGCGGGCCCGCGAGGACCTATGCTCCTCCTCCATGGACAGGTAGAGCGCCTCTCGGTAGACGGCGCCCACCAGCCGGAGTAGGCGCTTGAGGGCGGGCCAGGGCAACCCCTTCTGCCCAGCATGGCTTGATGGCCGAGCACCATAAGCCTTACCACATCTCAGGCCGCCAGTAGGAGGGGGTTGCCGTCGCGACCAGGCAGGCGAAGAACAGGAGCCCTATCAGGGCGGCGAGCCGCTCAACGGGCTTTAGAGGCAGCTGCCTGTCCACGAACAATATGGAGCAGGCCAAGGCCGCCAGGGCACAGCCCAGGGCCTTGAGCACGTGAGCTGCCGCCTCCATGGCATGAATATGTCGAATGGGGAGGGGCGCTGGCTCGATGACGAACATGCTGGCCCGCGTTACCGCGAGGTAGTAGCCGAGGGCCCTCACGATGTAGCTCACGGCCAGGAGGATCACGCCAGCCGAGAGCATCACCTGGCACCTCTTCAGGGTGCGCATGGTTAATCCCTCGGCCGCGTGGCTGTCTAGAAGCTTAAAAGTATTGTTCCACAGCCAAAAACGCCCTTCCGCTCAGGAGCTCTTCACCCTCTCCCTGGCCTTCTTGAGCATCTCCTCGATCTGCTCGCGCGGCAGCGTGCTCACGGGCTTCTCCGGCACCAGCCCGTAGGGCCTGAAGAGCACGATGA
>CAZPDR010000079.1:1575-4682 GCA_964585495.1 uncultured Candidatus Bathyarchaeia archaeon | reverse complement strand
GAGCGCGGCCTGGAGGAGGCCAGGAAGCGCTACACGCGCGTGGGCATGCCCATCTACGATGTGGAGCGCCTGCTGGAGCACGGGCTGAACGAGAACGCCAACCTGGCCGTGAACCCGGAGAGCATCCACAAGTGGGCGGCCGACAGGCTGTTCATAGAGCACGCCCTGCTCACCATGCCGGGGCACATAGCGGACGCTCACATGAAGGGGCTCATCCACATCCACGACCTAGAATACTGGTCCGTGGGCCGCCCCTTCTGCCTCAGCCACGACCCCCGCTTCATCCTCAAGCGCGGCCTCCTGATAGATGGCACGGGCCTCCACTCGGCCGTGGCGGGGCCAGCCAAGCACTGGGAGGTGGCCATCTGCCACATGTGCGAGTGGCTGGGCGCCATGCAGGTGCACTGCGCTGGCGGCCAGGGCCTAGAATACTTCAACATCTTCCTAGCGCCCTTCCTGGCCGGCAGGCCCTACCGCGAGTATAAACAGGCCGCGCAGATGTTCATCTACAACATGGAGCAGATGTATGTGGCCCGCGGTGGCCAGACGGTGTTCAGCTCCATAGCCACCCAGCCGGACGTGCCCGACTTCGTGGCGGAGCTCCCGGCCGTCCTCCCGGGCGGGAAGGTGAGCGAGTCGCTCACGTATGGCGACTTCGTGGAGGAGGCCCGCCTGTTCTTCAAGGCCATCGTGGAG
Source organism: uncultured Candidatus Bathyarchaeia archaeon (assembly GCA_964585495.1). Classification (GTDB taxonomy): domain Archaea; phylum Thermoproteota; class Bathyarchaeia; order EX4484-135; family EX4484-135; genus EX4484-135. The sequence continues at coordinate 3,986 of CAZPDR010000079.1, read as the reverse complement.
GTCTACCTAGAGGGCGACTGGCGCGGCAAGCCGTTCAACTTCCCGAAGCTGGAGGTGAAGCTGACGGAGGAGGGCCTGGAGAAGTGCGAGGAGGAATACCTGCTCGTCTCGGAGCTCGCGGCCAAGTTCGGCACGCCCTACTTCCTGAACCAGATACCGGACTACATGCCCAAGATCTGCCACAGCCAGTGCTGCCGCCTCCTCCTGTTCGGGGAGGAGGACAACGAGAAGGACCAGGAGGACTTCTACGAGGGCCGGGTGAGGACCACGTGCCTGCACTACACGACCGTGAACCTCCCGCGCGTGGCCTACGAGGCCGGGGGCGATGACGACAGGCTCTTCGACATCCTGCGCGAGCGCATGGAGCTGGCCAAGGAGAGCCTGCTGGTGAGGCGCGAGATCGTGGCCAAGGCCCTGAGGAGCGGGCGCCTGCCCCTCCTGGCCATGGACGTGGGCAACGGGGACACCTACTACCCGCTGGACCGCGCCTGGCACAACGTAGGCTTCGTGGGCCTGAACGAGATGCTGAAGGCCCACACGGGCTTCGAGCTCCACGAGGACCGCGAGGCCTGGCGCTTCGGCCTGAAGGTGGTGAAGTTCATGAGCGAGGTATGCCGCGAGTTCGCAGAGGAAACCGGTCTCAGGTGGGCGCTGCTCCAGACGCCGGCTGAATCGGCTGCCCACCGCCTAGCCCTCATAGACCTGAGGGAGTTCGGCGATAAGGCTGTCGTCCAAGGCGACAGGCGGACGGGTGCCGTTTACTACACGAACAGCTCGCACGTCAGGCCATCAGCTGATATACCGCTCATGAGGAGGCTCATGATAGAGGGCTCCTTCCACCCCCTCACCACGGGCGGCGCCATCACGCACGTCTGGCTGGGCGAGCGCAGGCCCGACCCGAGCGCCCTCTGGTCCCTCACGAAGAAGATAGCCACCAGGACGAACATCTCCTACTTCGCCCACACGCTCGACTACACCGTCTGCCCGAGGTGTTGGACGGTGGAGCCGGGCCTGAGGGAGCGCTGCCCGAGCTGCGGCTACGAGGGCGTGGAGTGGTATTCGCGCGTAACGGGCTATTACTCGCGTGTCTCGCGCTGGAACGCTGGCAAGAAGGCGGAGCTCCTGGACAGGCACCGCTATTACATCGCCTAAGCCTCCCTCAGCCGCCCCTCTCCCCACCCCATATGGTCTGAAGGTTTATCGGGAGCCAAGGCTACTTCACGCTGAGGTAGGGTCTTTGAGCGAGCACGCGACACCGCGCAGGCTGGGCAAGATGAGCATAACGAGCAGGAGGGGCGAGTGGCTTGGCCGTGAGGCTGAGGATCGCTCTTAGGAGGCCTGGCTCCTCCCGCGTGGTGGAGGCCTCGGCTCTTGTGAGCAGCGGCTTTGAGGCGGATGTGCCCCAGCTCGTCCTCCTCACGGCCCTGGCCCGCGAGCTGGGCTTTAACGTGGAGGAGGCGCCTCTAGGGGCCATTACCGTCTGCGGGGCACGGAGCTCCCCATGCGCGTCCTCGGGGTGGTGGAGGTCAAGGTGATGGTGCCCGATAGGCCCACCGACTGGATCAGGGCCGTGGCTGTCTCCGAGGAGGTCCTGCTGAGTGATAAACTCACGGATGCCCTCGGCGTGAGCCCCGTGCTGGTGGGGGCTGGCATCTGGAGGTTCGCGGACGAGCCCCCTCATGTGGGGCGGAGGAGCGTGGAGCCCGAGCTCTGGCACGAGGGCTGAGGGCTTACCGGGCGAGGGAGGGGCAGACGCGGGCCAGCACCTCGGGCCTCCTGAGGGCCTTGAGGAGCTTGTTCTCGTGCGCCCTCAGGGCCCGCCTGATGGGGCGCGGGTAGGGCGCCAGCCTCGGCCCGTAGAGCACGTCGCCCGCCCGGGCTGCCTCCTCAAGCGCCTGCTCCAGGCTTCCTCCCGCACGCCAAATGTCGTAGAGCGTGAGCCTGTAGGCTACCTTCTCGCTGTCGAGGAAGCGGAAGCCGCAGCAATCGCGGCCGTCCTGGAGCTCGAAGATGCCTTCCTTGCAGGTGCCGAGCGTTATGCCATGCTCGGCCAGCCTTTCCCTCAGCCAGGCGAGGGCACCGCGCCTATAGAGCAGGGAAGGCCTCCTCAGCCTGCCTCCTGCCAGCGAGTAGCTCTCCCAGGCACAGGGAGCTCCACCTAGCGCGGGGTCCAGCTGGGCCAGGCGCCCGTAGATGGCCTGGAGGCCCTCCGGTGTCTCGCGGAGGAACTCCACCACGACGTGCCTGGCGCCTGCCTGCACGATGGCCTCCACCAGCTCCTCCCGCTCGCGCTCGAAGAGGCCGGGCACTAGGGGCTGGAGCCTCACCACGAGGGGCACCTCTCCGCTCAGCTCGCCCGCCCTCTCCAGCCTCTCGGCTGGCGGTGGCGTCCTCGGCTCTAGGACGCGGGC
>CAZPDR010000079.1:0-1475 GCA_964585495.1 uncultured Candidatus Bathyarchaeia archaeon | reverse complement strand
ATCTTGAGCCTCATGACGCACACGTGCCCAAAGGACCGCAAGAGCTTCCTTGAGACCGCGCTGGAGCTCATCTCGGGCGTCCGCGGGGGGGCATGCTTCCTCTGCACGCACGTGGCCACGCCCCTGGTGCGCTGGGCTCTCTCGACGAGCTGCAGGCACCTCAACACGGATCTGGAGAAGTTTAAGGAGACGCTGAAGCTCTCCTACTGGCGCCGCGGCATCGTGAGCGTGCTAAAGGGCATCGCTAAGTTCGGCGTCCGCCGCCCCTTCACGCCTGGGGCTCCCATCCTGGTCGTGTGGAACTTCACCTGGGCCTGCAACCTGAGGTGTAAGCACTGCTACGCGAAGGCAGGGCCGGTGCCGAGGCCGAACGAGCTCAGCACCTCCGAGGCGCTGAGGACGGTGCACATGCTGGCCGACGCGGGCGTTACCATCATAGCCCTCTCGGGCGGGGAGCCCTTGATGCGCAAGGATGCCTATAAGGTGCTGGAGCTGGCCCGCGACTACGGCATTTACACGGCCATAGCCACCAACGGCACCCTCATCACGCGCGAGGTGGCCAGGAGGCTGAAGGAGCTCGACCTGCTCTACGTGGAGATAAGCGTGGACGGCGCTAGGCCTGAGACGCACGATGCGTTCAGGGGCATCCCGGGCGCCTTCGAGATGGCCATCAGGGGCGCGCGCAACTGCGTGGAGGCTGGCATCTGGACGCAGGTGGCCATGACCATCACGCGCGATAACGTGGCGGAGCTCCCGGCCGTGATAGAGCTGTGCGAGCGCCTGGGCGTCCAGGGCCTCACGTGCTTCAACTTCGTGCCCACGGGCCGTGGCGTGGCCATCACGGACCGCGACCTCTCGCCGGAGGAGAGAGAGGAGGTGCTGAGATACATGATACGGGAGGTGCTCAAGGGCAGGGAGCTCCAGATAGTCTCCACGGCCCCACAATACGCCCGCGTGGCCCTCCAGGTGGAGGAGGCCATGAGGACCGGGCGGGAGCTCGTGGTGCCCATGCACTTCTGGAACCCGAGGTTCTCCCGGGAGGTGGCCGGCATCACGGAGTTCATAGGGGGCTGCGGTGCTGGCCGCTTCTACTGCGCCCTGGACCCGGATGGCACCATCACGCCCTGCGTCTTCATGCCCGTGAAGGTCGGGAGCGTGAGGGAGCTTAAGGACTTCGAGGAGTTCTGGGATACCTGTCCCGTCTTCTGGGACCTACGCGATAGGGATAGGCTGAAGCCCTACTGCGGGGAGTGCGAATACCGCTTCGTCTGCGGTGGCTGCCGCGCCAGGGCCTACGGCTACTTCGGCGATTACCTGGCGCCCGACCCAGGCTGCATAAACAACCTCCGGGCCTGGGAGGAGCTCAGGCCTAAGCCTCCCGCTCCCGCCCCTCCCCTGGCCCGTTGAGGAGTTCCACCCGCACTCCTAGCTCTTTAACGAGCCCTATGAGCTTCCCCACAACGGGCTTGAGGCCC
>CAZPDR010000078.1:0-4750 GCA_964585495.1 uncultured Candidatus Bathyarchaeia archaeon | reverse complement strand
GTGGTGGCCGAGAGGGCCTTCGAGGACCGCTACGAGGAGGTGGAGGCCCCCCTCCCGCTCGTGGTAACCGTTACGCGCGAGATCAACACGCCCCGCATCCCCAGCCTCATGGCCATCATGAAGGCCCACAAGAAGCCGGTAAAGGCCCTCAAGGCAGCCGACCTGGGCCTCTCGGCTGAGGAGCTTGCTGCCATGAAAGCCCACGGCCTGAAGGAGGTCGTGATGCCCCTGGTGGAGCGCAAGAAGGTGCAGATAACGGGCGAGAGCCCGGAGGAGATAGCCGAGAAGCTCATCAAGGCCCTTGAGGAGGAGGGGGTGATCTAGGCATGTCCGGGCCGGTCTTGGTATGGTCCGAGAAGCCCGGCCTGGCCGAGGAGCTCCTGGGCGGTGCTGCTGAGCTGGCCAAGGCCCTCGGGGCTGGCGTTAGCGCGGCCGTCCTAGCCGCTGGGCCCGAGGAGGCGAAGGCTGCCGAGGAGCTGGCCAAGTGGGCCGATGAGGTCCTCCTGGTGGAGGACCCGAAGTTGGCCACGCCCGACTCATCCGTTTACGCGAGCGTGTTGGCCGAGCTGGTGGGCAAGGCGGGCGCCAGCGTGGTCCTGACCGGCTACACGCTCTTCGGCCGTGAGGTGGCGGCCAGGCTGGCCGCGAAACTGAAGGCCCCCTGCGCCACGGGCTGCACCTCCCTGCGCGTGGAGGACGGGCATCTCCTGGTGGAGAGGACCGTTTACGCGGGCAGGGCGATCGCGAGGCAGGCGCTCAAGATAGGCCCCTGCGTGGTGGCCGTGGCCCCCAGGACCTTTGAGAAGCCCTCAGAAGAGCGCGGCGGCAAGGTCAGCAGGATGGAGGTGGCCGTCCCAGAGCCGAGGCTGAAGGTGCTCTCCGTGAAGGAGAAGGAGGTAGCTGGCGTGGCCATTGAGGAGGCAGATGTCATCGTCGCAGGCGGTAGAGGCGTTGAGAAGCGCGAGGACTTCGCCATGCTGGAGGAGCTAGCCAAGCTCCTGGGTGGGGCGGTCGGCTGCTCCAGGCCCATAGCCGAGGACCGCGGCTGGTTCCCGTTCTGGATCGGCCTATCGGGCAAGAAGGTGAAGCCCAAGCTCTACATAGCGGTCGGCATCTCGGGCGCCATCCAGCACGTGGCTGGCATGAGGGACTCCAAGATCGTGGTGGCCATCAACAAGGCAGAGGACGCGCCCATCTTCGCCGTCTCGGACTACTACGTGGTGGGCGACCTCTACCAGATAGTGCCAGCTTTGATAGAGGCCCTAAAGCGCAGGAAGGGCCAGGCCTGAGATGCCGGAGGCAGGAAGCCTATTTTTCCCACCATCCTGCTGTGCGTGGCCACCATGATGTATCTGCGCGCCCCCTCCCCCACGGGCCACGCACGGCGAGAAGGGCCACGTGAGGGCTAGGCTCGGGAGATGGCTATCGGGCGGTGCATTAGGCACGCAGATGGAGGTGGTAGGGTAGCGTGGTTTTGTCCTGACCGGGTTAATTCTTAAGTTGCCTCCCTTCCCTCTCTAAGGCTGTGCGAAACGCTTACATAGGGTGTCTTCCTGTGGTGGTATGGTTGGTTGTAATATACTTGGTGGGGGGATGGGGATGCCTGAGTGGATCACTGTTGTGCCCCGGACGAGGATCGCTCCCAGAGGTCGTCGACCTAAGAACACGGTATCAGTCATAAGAGCCGGGAAGAAAAGGCTCTCGCTAAGCCTCGGCAAGCACTTCGGGAGCCTTATTAAAACGGATTATGTCGTGATTAAAATAAACCCCAGGGAGCGCAAGATGCTCATCATCCCGAGCGACTACGAGGAGGGAAGGGTGTTCAAGGTGGTGAGGAGCAGAGGTGGGACATATATTGTTTGCTTAGCGGCATTACGCATGCTGGGCGTGAGGCCAGGTAGGTATCCGGCCAGATGGGACGAGCGAGAAGGCGGCATCTTAATAGATTTCAGCACGCCTGTTGAGCGAGCCGCCGGGGCTGAGTTCAGGGCGAGACCCGAGGAGGAGAGGGCCTGGAGGCTGCTCCACGAGCCGGATGATTGGGGGGAGGGGACCGAGGATACGTCCACGAGGATAGACGAGCTCCTATACGGCCGTGGTGATTCCCCATGTCGGTCTTCATAGACACCGGCGTATTCGTGGCGGCGAGAAACGCGAGAGACATCAATCACAAGAGGGCCGTGGAGCTGCTTGAGAAAGCCATTAGAGGGGAATATGGGGGGATATTCACATCAGATTACGTGTTCTGCGAGGCCGTGACGGTAGCCCTCATCCGGACGGGGAGGCCGGATATAGCCGCCAAGACGGGGCAGCTCATATTGGCGATGCCGGGAACTCACATGGTGTTCGTGGATGAGGAGCTCTTTAAGGATGCCTGGGCGAGGTTCACGAGGCTAGCCGTTAAGGGGCTCAGCTTCACAGATTGTGCTACACTAGCCATAATGGACAGACACAAAATCGACTACCTGTTGAGCTTCGATAAGGGGTTCGATGGCCTTGTGAGGAGGATATGCTAGCGAGCCCCGTGGCCGCGATTGTGATGGCTACGTCCACCGGCACCAAGACAGCGCACCCCCACGCGCAAGCAGCCCGAGGTAGATCGCGGGAGCGGGCCCTCACCCGATGACGAGCTTGCTCAGCCTGATGCCCTCGCGGTGGATGATGTAGCCGCAGACCTTGCACTTCAGCTTAAGCGTCTGCTTCTTCGTGGTCTTCGCGAAGCGCCTCTGCCTCGGGTATTTCTGGCCCCCGTAGCCCTTCTTGCGCCACTCGTGCCTGCGCTCGCCTTCAGCTAGCGCCCTCCTCCGGCCAGCCTTGTAGAGGCTGACCTCGTGCTCGGTGTGCCTGCGGCACCTCGGGCAGTAGGTTCGTATGACCTTAGGCACCTTCACGGAGTTCCACCTCCACCGCCAGCCCCTTGCGTATCAGGCCTAGCGCGTTCTCCGCTGGTATAAAAGCCACGTCCCCGCGCTTGAAGGGGCCGTGGACCTTCATGTCGGCTCCCACTAGGGCTGGCACGTCGGTCAATATCCTCACGAGCATCAGCTTCGCGTGCCCCTCGCCCAAGACCGCGCCCTCTGAGGCAGGCACCTCGGCAGCGGTGGCCGCTTGAGCTGGCGGCGCGGGCTGCCTCAGCTCCCCCCTCAGAAGGCCCTCCAAGAACTTCCTGGCGCTCGTGAGGGCGGCCTCAAGAGGGCCGAGCAGGCCTCGCTCCTCGGGCGTGAGCTCGGCTGGATCTAAGGGCTGGCCAGCCCTCAGGGCCCTCAGGGCCTTGTCCAGGCGCCACCAGAAGATGTCCTCCACCATCTTCAGCACGTTCTCAAGCTCGGCCTGGGCGAGGCGCGTCTTGAGCGCTCGCGTGTCGGCCATCTTCAGGCTGGCCCTGAGGGCCGATATCAGCTCGGCCACGCGCTCGTAGAAGTCCTCGGGCAGCTTGGCCAGGCCCTCGGCCTCCCGCTCAGCCCGCCAGGCCTTGAGGAGCTCCTCGTAGGTCATCATGCCAGCTCGGCCACCCTCTTGCACATGAGGAAGACGGCTGCTTGTAAGGGTAGCTCCACCACCTCGCCCGGCTTGAAGGGGCCGTATTCCTCACCGGCCAGCTCAAGCACGGGCACCTCCGGCACCTGGGCCGTGATGCGCACCTTGGCCCAGCCGCGCCTGAAGGCCACGGCCTCCGAGAGCGGGTCCACCTCCTCAAGCTCCTCCAAGGGCACGTCCAGCTTCAGGAGGCCCGTCTTGCCGTGCAGCGAGCCGCTCATGCGTATCAGGCGGTGTGTATCGCGTGTTACGACCGGGTCCACGTTCACGGCCGCCCTCCTGGCACAGGCTAGGAAGAGCTTCCTCAGGCTCACCTTCCCCACGCCCTTGGGCACGAGGAAGGGCTTCCCGTGCTCAAGGCAGTCTAGGATGGCCTCCCTGGCCGATAGGATGGCCTGGGCTGCCTTCCTCCTGAGCCCCAGGGCCCTCAGCTCCACCTCGGTAGCACCGTAGAGGAGCGAGTAGAGCTCCCTGGCGATGCGCCCCCTCCAGCCCGGCTGGTCCACGCTCAGCACGGCGCCCGGCCTCAGGCCCAGGAGCTCTGGCTCAAGGCCCACGGCCATGAGGTAGTCCACGACCTCGTTCCTCTCGTCCTGCCCCATGCCCAACACGTCCTCGGAGGAGGCGCGGAGGTGGTAGCCCCTGTGGCCCGAGAAGGAGGCCACCATGTCCGAGCTGTCCAGGCCCAGGTCCTCCTCCAGCACCTCCACCAGCTTGAGGAGCTCCTCCCTCGCGGCTGAGAGGCACCTCTGGCATATCCACTTCAGCTCCGCCAGCTCCTCAGAGCCGCACTTAGGGCACCTAGCTGGCGCCTCACCCCGCCCCCAGCGCCCGCAGGAGAGGCAGGCCCAGAGGTCGTGCTGGGCCTTGCAGGCCGTGGGCAGGTGGTCAGCGTCTATGTCGAAGATGAGGTCCGCGCCCAGCCAGCCCTTGGCCCTCATCTCGGGCTCATCCGGGTGCTCGAAGTAGGCCGAGGAGTAGAAGGCATCGGAGGGGCCTAGCTTGGCCATGAACTGCGCTAGCTCCTCGTGCGTGGCGAAGGCCTTGTGCCTTATGACCACGCCATCGAAGGTCATGAAGGCGAACTCCCTCCTGGGCAGCTCCCTGGGCTCGGCTGGCGGGTGGGAGGCGTAGTAGCGGGCGAAGAGGGACCTGAGGGACTTAGCTGTCTTCTCCTCCACCCGCCAGCCGAGCCCAGGGAGCTGCCCAGGAG
>CAZPDR010000077.1:0-4760 GCA_964585495.1 uncultured Candidatus Bathyarchaeia archaeon | reverse complement strand
GATCTGCGCCTGGAGGAGCGCCCTGTGCCCGAGCCCGGCCCTGGCGAGCTGGTGGCCCGCATCAGGGCCGCGACCACCTGTGGCACGGACGTGAAGATGTTCACCCGCCCCTACGTGAGCAGCGTGGTGCGCCTGCCGAGCCCCTTTGGCCATGAATGGGCTGGCGAGGTGGTGGCCGTCGGCCCTGGCGTGGAGGGCTGGGAGCCGGGCGACCGCATCAGGGCTGGGAACTCGGCCCCCTGCCTGACGTGCCGTTTTTGCCGCCGAGGCCAGCAGAACCTCTGCGAGAACCGCCTCTGGCTCTGGGGCGCCTTCGCGGAATACATCAAGGTGCCAGCCCACATGCTGAAGGTGAACGCCCAGAAGGTGCCAGAGCACCTCTCCTTCGAGGAGGCGGCTGTGGCCGAGCCTCTGGCCTGCGTGCTGCACGGGGCCAAGCTGGCTGGCATTCAGCCCGGGGATGTGGTAGCCATCATAGGCTCCGGGCCGATAGGCATACTTCACGCCCAGGTGGCCAAGCACATGGGGGCCGCTGAGGTCATCATCTTCGACCTGGTGGACGAGCGCCTGAAGGTGGCCCGCTCCGTGGGCGCTGACCTGGCCGTGAACGCCGGCCGCGAGGACCCAGTCGAGGTCGTGAAGGCCGAGACAGACGGCCTGGGGGCTGACGTGGTCATAGAGGCCGTGGGCCTGCCGGCCACCTGGGAGAAGGCCTTCGAGCTGGTGAGGCGCGGGGGCACCGTCCTTGAGTTCGGGGGCTGCCCGCCTGGCACGAGCGTGGAGGTGAGCACGGAGCTCCTCCACTACGGCGAGGTGCGCCTGCTGGGCTCCTTCCACGCCACGCCCAGGGAGTTCGAGGTAGCGCTCTCCCTCATAGCCTCCGGCTCCATCCGCGTGAGGCCGCTCATCACGAGCAGGAGGAGGCTGGCGGAACTCCACGATGTCATGCGGAGCCTCGTGGAGGAGAAGAAGGACCTGAAGGTGGCCGTGATCCCCTGAGGAAGGCAAGCCTCCTGCGGCTTCCTGCTGCCCACGGAGGAAATCGGCGGGGAGTTCCCTGCTCTCCGAGGGCTTTCGAGGGGGTGGTGCAAAGCCCTTATGAGGGACCCTGGCCCCCGCTCCCCGGCCTTGAGGTCGCTGAGGAAGAGAGCCCTGGCCGAACTCTACCTGGCCGAGCTGGAGGGGCACAACCTACCGCTTGCCGCGCTGGCGGAGCGCCTGGGCTTGCCCCTAGATGCCTGCGAGGAGCTCGCCCGCGAGCTGGCCGAGGAAGGCCTTCTGAGCCTAGAGGAGGGGCCGGAGGGCATCTCGTGCGAGCTCACGGCCAAGGGACGCGAGGCCATAAGGGTCGTGATGACGGGTGGCGTTTTCGACGTGCTCCACGTGGGCCACCTGGCCACCCTTGAGGCCGCGAGGGAGCTGGGCGACGTGCTGGTGGTCGTGGTGGCCCGGGACGAGACGGTGAGACGCCTCAAGGGCCGTGAGCCCCTGAACAGCGAGCAGAACAGGCTCAAGCTCGTCTCGGCCTTGAAGCCCGTGGACCTGGCCCTGCTGGGCGACCCCGAGGACTTCTACAAGACCGTGGAGCTGATAAGGCCTGATGTGATAGCCCTGGGCTACGACCAAAGGCACGACGAGGGCGAGATAAGGGAGGAGCTCGCGAGGCGCGGCCTGGAGGCCGAGGTAATCCGCCTGGGGGTGCGCGTGGAGGGCGTGAAGTCGTCCAGAATTCTGGCTAAGCTCATGGAGGAATTCTGAAATAAAAACTCCGCGAGCTCATAGGAAGACCTTCACCTGCACCACATCTCCATCCTTAAGCCCGAGCCGCTCCCTGAGGCAGATGGGCGATATGAGCTCTAGCACGGAGGGGCCGTAGTGCGTCCTGTGCGCGATCACAACGGCCGCCTCTATCTCGTTGTTCACCACGGCCCTGAAGCACTTCCCCGGCCCGAAGGTCCTGCCCTCCGCCTCGAAGCCCTTGATCTCTATGCCAGGCCAGTAGTCCAGCTCCCTCCTCGCCCTCAGGCTCTCCTCGTCCACTAAGCGGAGGTTCAGCGTGCCTGGGTAAGGCTCGAAGCCCAGCTTCTCCACGAACTGCCGCTTGTAGCCCTCGCGGGTTACGTAGTAAGCCCCCTCGCCCAGGCCCGTGAAGACCACGCCCTTGAGCAGCAGGTAGGGCGGCATGGCTGGCTCCAGCACGCGCCTCAGGCTGATATATACGCTCTTAAGCACGTCCAGGCCCGTGCCCGTCAGCTTCACGCGGCAGCCCTTCTTGCTCACAGCCCTCAGTATCAGGCCCGCCCGCTCAAGCTCGATCAGGTGCCGGGAGGCCGTCTGCTGGGAGCAGCCTATGCGCTCGGCCAGGCTGGAGGTGGTGATCTCTATATCCCCTTGGCCAGCCCCCAGCTCAGCTAGGGCCAGCAGGGTGAAGAACATCTTCCCCAACGACCACCTTATCTTAACGACATCAAATCCCCCGGCCGACATGATGGCTTCTACCACCGCTCCCGCGGGGTGGCGTGTTTATAAGACTTGAGGAAAAAGCGATTCTGAAGAGATTGAGGGGGGCAGAAAAAGCCATGACGCCTGGGTAGCTACCCGCCCCCGCTCAGCCCTTGGCCAACTCCTCGTGCCACTTGACGGCCGCATCGAAGTCCATGAGCTCCTTGAGCTCCTCGTCCAGCTTGGTGGGCGAGATGATGATGAGCCAGCCCTCGCCATACGGGTCCTCGTTGATGAGCGCTGGGTTCTCCACGACCTTCTCGTTCACCTCCTCCACGACGCCCGAGAGGGGCGCTATGAGGTCCGATATGGTCTTGGCGGACTCCACGCTGCCGAAGGGCTCGCCCTTCTCTATCTCATCGCCAGCGGAGGGCAGGTCCACGACCAGTATCTCCCTGAGCTGCTTCTGGGCGTAGTCCGTGATGCCTATGCGGGCCTTGCCGCCCTCCAGCTCCACCCAGAGGTAGTCCTTGGAGTAGTAGAGGCCTTCCTTCACCTCGTAGTCGCCAACCTTCACCACGGCCGCTCCCCTCCCAGGCCCCTACTAGGACTACGTTTAAAAGCACGAGCACGAGGGCGGTAGGTGGCTATGGTGGAGCCAGAGATACTCCAGGCACGGCCAGGCCTCTATGCCATAGACACGCGGCCCCTAGGCGTGGGGGGCTTCATCAGCACCTACGTGCTCCTGGGCCGCGAGGTGGCCGTGATAGACCCTGGCCCATCTTGCTCCATACCGGTCCTCATAAAAGGGCTTGAGGCGCTGGGCGTGGAGCCGTCATCGGTCCGCTACGTGCTGGCCACGCACATCCACATAGACCACGCGGGAGGCGCAGGCCGCCTGTTGGCGTGGGCCAGGGAGGCGGAGCTCCTCGTGCACCCACGTGGCGTGAAGCACATGGCGGACCCCTCCAGGCTGTGGGAGGGGAGCAAGGCCGTATTGGGCAGGCTGGCCGAGCTATACGGGCGCATAGAGCCCGTGGAGAGGGAGCGCATCTCGGAGCTGAGGGAGGGCGATGAGGTCTCCCTGGCAGGAGGCCCGACCATTCAGGTCCTAGAGACGCCGGGCCACGCGAGCCACCACCTGAGCTTCTTCGAGCCAGAGGAAGGCATCCTCTTCTCAGGCGATTCGGCAGGCGTTTACGTGAGGCAGCTTGACCTGCTGATACCCACCACGCCACCTCCCTTCAGGCTAGATCTGGCCCTAGCCTCGCTTGAGAAGCAGGCAGAGCTGAGGCCGAGGCTACTGTGCTACACGCACTTCGCCTGGACGGATAGGGCCGTGGAGAAGCTGAGAGCGCACATGGAGCAGCTCCAGCTCTGGGCCAGGGTGGCGGAGGAGCACCTAGAGGAGGCAGATGAGGAGCTCCTAGAGGCCCTCCTGGCCGAGGACCCAGAGCTGGCGAGGCACGCACAGGCCATCCGGGAGCACCCCCTCCTCACGGGCGTGATCAGGCACAGCATCAAGGGCCTGAAGGCCCTCTTGAGATCCAGGACGGCCGAGGCTGGCGGGAGCTGAGGAGCTCTTGGCCGAGCCCTGGCAGGTGTTCGCCTGCACCTTCGCGGCCGTCTTCCTGGCCGAGCTGGGCGATAAAACGCAATTGGCCATTCTAGCCCTGAGCCTGAGGGGGAAGCGCTTCCAGGTGCTGGTGGGCGCCATATCCGCCTTCTCCCTCGTGAACGGGCTGAGCGCGGTGCTGGGCTCCCTCATCTACAGGCTCCTCCCGCTCTCCCTCATCAGGCTCGCGGCCGCCCTGGCCTTCCTGCTCGTGGGGGCCGCTGGCCTCGCCCTCGTGCTGCTCAGGGAGAGGCGGGAAGAGCAGGCACCTCCCGAGGGAGCCCAGAGGGAGGCAGGCATTCTCAGCGCCCTCGGCCTGGTGAGCTTGGCCGAGCTAGGCGATAAGACCCAGCTCGCCACCCTCAGCTTCTCGGCCCTCACCGGCGAGGTGCTCCTCGTGGCCCTCGCGGCCATAGCCGCTCTGGCGAGCGTGACGGCCATCACCTGCGCTCTGGGGCAGGAGCTGGCCGAGAGGCTCCACGGGAGGAAGGCGGAACTCCTGGCCTATGCGGCCTTCTTGGTGGCTGGCGCATTAATGCTCATATGGCCCTGATGAGAGAGCGGGCGGAAAATAAAGACCGACCGATGATGTCGAGCCTGAGCTCCTCGGCCCTATCTCGCCGCTTTATATTATGCCTCTAGCCCTCATCGCCTCGGCCACCCTGTCGAAGGCCAGGGCGTAGGCCCCGTATCTCAGGCTCAC
>CAZPDR010000076.1:0-4868 GCA_964585495.1 uncultured Candidatus Bathyarchaeia archaeon | reverse complement strand
GGTCGTGGACGAACTCTGGGGCAGGGACGGCTAACTACTCAAGCTTAATTATCTCGCCGAACTTGGCATCCGGCTTGAGCACCCAATACCACTTCCTTCCCATCCACACGCGCCTGGCGCCCAGCTCGTTCAGCCTCCGCTTGAGCCTGGCCAGCACGTCCTCGAAGAAGCCCCCTCTGTCATAGACTATCACGGCGTCCTCCACCATGTCCAGGTAGAGGGGCCTCAGCCGCTCAGCTTCCTCTGGCGTCTTGAGCAAGGGCGAGAGGAAGGCTGCCACGTCCTGCTCCTCCCTCACGCGCTCTAGAAGGGGCTCTAGCTCGTCCTCCAGCTCGCAGAACATGGCTGTTCTCTTAAAGCGCCCTTTGGGCAGGCCCTCGGCCACGATGAGGAGATCTATATCGCTCTCAGGCCTCGCATCCCCCCTCGCCACACTGCCGAAGACGACCAAGGAGACGAGCCCCTCCCCCAGCCTATCCCTCAGGAGCCTGAGGAGCTCGCTCACGATGGTCCTGTAGGGCTCCGCCAGGTGCTCCAGCCCTTTCTTCCACATTCCCCTGTGGCAGGTGCCTCCCGCCTTTATTTATAGCTTGAGCGGGTGCCGAGCATCACCGCCCCTTGGCCCGCGTGAGGAGAGGGCCGAAACGGTCTTTTCTCCCGCTGAAGAGCTGCCTAGAAGGTGGAAATCCATTTTAAGCTGTGCGCCGTCCTCCCTTACAGCGCCACGGCTATGAGGTCTTACGGCTGGGGGCCGAGGGGTGAGCTGCTTCCCTACGAGCTGAGCCGTGGCGTCCAAACCTCTCACGCGGAGCTGGGCATCACCCCACGGAAAATCTTATAGGCCATGACGCATCACCATCCTCGGGGGTCTTGCTTGGTCTTCTGGCGCAGGAAGCGGAGGGAAGAGGAAGCAGCTCCTCCCGCTGAGGAAGCGGCTCCCACGGTGGTTGAGGAAGCACCTCCAGCCCCCCCTGCCCCGGCTGAGGCCGCTGCCCCCCTGGTCTCGGAGATAGCCGTCTCCATAGAGGAGAGCATCCGCGGCCGCCTGAGCCGTGAGGGCGAGGTGCTCGACCTCTCGGGTGAGGGCCGCCTCATCTTGGAGAACCGCTCCACCACGCCCCTCCTGGCCGTCAGGGTGGAGCTCACGGGCGTGGAGAGGACCACCATAGAGGAGCCCGTGCTCAGCTACCGCGCTCTAGCTCAGGGCGACCGGGTGATGCTGGCCTACCAGATAAAGGAGCTCCCGCCCCCCACCATCACGGTCCGCGAGGACCTGCTGTTCCCGCCCGACTATAAGGAGCCCGTGCTCCTCCTGGGCGTTGAGACGGGCCTGGGCTTCAGGATAGCGCTCAAGAACGAGGGGGAGGGCACGCTCAAGGAGATAGCGCTCATCAAGCGCCTCCCCCAGGGCATGGTCAGGCCAGAGGCCGTGGCCACCTCTGGAAACGCTACTCACATGGATGGCCAGGTGGTCTGGCGCCTGAAGGAGCTGGGGCCAGGGCAGGAGGCCGTGCTCACCATCAAGGGCTCCCTCAGGCGCGATGAGACCCGCCCGCTCGACATGGGCGGCATCCGCTACTCCTTCGCTGTGGAGGGCACCACGCTCAGCGGCCTCGATGTCAGCGAGGTAGAGGCCCACGGCGTCATGGACTACGCCATCTCAAGCGAGGAGCTGGACGAGATCAACATGTGGGATGTGCAGGTGGAGTTCGTGAACCGCGGCGACCTCAGGGGCCGCGCTAGGCTGCACATCGTCCCGGAGCGCGGTGAGGTGCTGGAACTCCTGAACGCTGTGGAGGGCGAGGTGGAGGGCCGCCGTGTCCTGATTGTCGAGACCGAGTTGGGGCCGGGAGAGCGGAGATCCGTGAGTGCCTTCCGCCTGAAGTGCGAGGAGGATCCGCGCTTTGAGGTCGTCCTCTTCGAGCCCATCTTGGAGCACGCGGAGTATAAGAGCGGCACGGCCTCCATGGTCATGGAGGCCACCTCGCTGCCCGTCCTGGCCTTTAGCGTGGAGAAGAGCGCTCAGGTGCTCCACGAGGCCAGGTTCGCCCACCTAGGCCCCTCCCGCCTGGTGAGCGGCGTGGACAACCGGGTGAAGTGCGTGCTCTCCCTGACCAACACGGGCACGGCCCCCATAAGGTTCTTGGAGGTCCGCGAGCTCCTGCCCTCCGGCTTCGAGGCCCCCTCAGGCCCAGAGGCCGTTAAGGTCGTGCTGTCAAGCGATGGCGAGGAGCTGCCTTTGCCGGCAGAGCACGTGAGCTTGGGCGCGGAGGCAGGCGCCTTCATCATCACCGTGAGGGATCTAGAGGCAGCCGTGGGCAAGCCCATGAATAGTGGTGATAGGCTGGTCGTGGAATACGAGCTGCTGGCCGTGAGCCCATCGAGGGGAGAGGTGTTTCGCCTCCCGAGCACCGTGCTGGCCTCGACGCGCGAGGACAACGTGAGGCTGCGTGTGGACGTGCCGGAGGAGAGGGCGCCCGTGCTGGAGACCGTGAGAGCCCGCAGGAGCATCGTGCGCTCCGTCTCGGTCGAGCAGGTGGGCCCTGACCTGTTCCGCGTGAGCATAAGGCTTGAGAACCGCGGCGACATGACCCTGTTCAACTACGGCGTGGTAGATGAGCTCCCGCCCCTCTTCGAGCTGGTGGAGGCCGAGCCGCGGCCGTGGGTGGAGGAGAGGCGCCTCACGTGGACCGTGGAGGAGCTCAAGCCCGGCCAGGTGGTGGAGCTGACCTACACGGTGCGCGGCATGGGCGATTACGACCCGAAGCTCCTCTTGAGCAAGAAGGTGTCCTAAGGGCCTCGGATGCCAGCTACACCTCCCTTTTTATCGTGCTGCTCTGCTTGCTGTGCTCCGTGCTGGCGAGGAGGCTGGGCGAGGAGGTAGGGTGAGGAGCAAAAAGGAGGGAGGAGGGCTACTCCCTGCTCAGCATGGCCTTCAGCTTCTCCAGCTCACCTTCCTTCATGAAGAAGCTGTGCTCCTCGGCAGGGAACCTCCCCGTCCGCACGTCATCGCAGAACTCCCTCAGGGCCCTCAGGACGAGCTCCGCCACGTTCGCGTAGCGCTTGGAGAACTTGGGCGGCTCCATGCTGAGCGTGAGCCCTACCACGTCGTGGAACACGAGCACCTGCCCGTCGCAGTAGGGGCCAGCCCCTATGCCTATGGTGGGCACGGACACCTCCTCCGTGATCATCTTCGCCACCTCCGTGGCCGTGAACTCAAGCAGGATGGCGAAGACGCCCGCCTCCTCCAGCGCTCTCGCGTCCTCAAGCATCTTCTTGGCCGCCTCGGCCGTGCGGCCCTGGACGCGGTAGCCTCCCAGCATGGCGGCCCTCTGGGGCGTGAGCCCTATGTGGCCCATCACCGGTATCCCGGCCCTTATGATGGCCCTGATGGTGTCCGCCATCTCGGCACCGCCCTCAAGCTTCACGGCATCGCAGCCGGCCTTCATGAAGAGGCCCGCGTTGCGCACCGCGTCCTCCACGCTCGCCTGGTAGGAGAGGAAGGGCATGTCGCCCACCAGCAGGGCCCGCTTAACCGCCCTGGCCACGGCCCGCGTGTGGTGGAGCATCTCCTCCATGGTAACGGGCAGGGTGCTCGGGTAGCCTAACACCACCATGCCCACGGAATCGCCCACGAGTATGATGTCCACGCCAGCCTCATCGGCCAAGCGGGCCGTGGGGTAATCGTATGCCGTTATCATGGTTATCTTCTCGCCCCTCTGCTTCATCCTCATAAGCCGCGGTATGGTTACCTTCTCGCCCGCCACCCTTCCACCGCCAGCCCCGGGCGCTCAAGCATGGGCTTAAGCCTTCCTCTTCCTCATCCTCAGCTCTATGCCCTTCACGGCCGCCACCAGGACCTCGTTCACGGGCGTAGGTATGCCCAGCTCGCGGCCGTAGTGGACTATCATGCCGTTTATGGCATCTATCTCCGTCCTACGCCCTCGCTCCACGTCCTGGAGCATGGAGGACTTGTTCGTGGCCGTGGCACGCGCGATGCCGAGCACGAACTCATGCGGGTCCTCCACGAGGAGCTTGATGCCCATGGCCTTAGCCACCGCCACGGCCTCGTCCACGGCCTTCAGCATCACGGCCTTCGTCTCCTCCAGCTCTAGGAGCTCCCCGTTGTAGAGGCCGGTGATGGCCGTTAGGGCGTTGATGGCCACGTTGGCCAGCATCTTCGTCCAGATGGCCCCCATGATGTTGTCCGTTACCTCCGTCTCTATGCCAGCGCGGTTGAAGGTGGCCGCTATGGCCTTCACGCGGTCCGTGATACGCCCGTCCACCTCGCCTATCACCGTCGGCCCCCTCCCAGCGTGGTAGATCTCGCCAGGCCCCAGCACGGTGGCCCCATGCGCTGTCGTGCCCGCCAAGACGCGCTCACGGCCGACCACGGCAGCTATCTTCTCCACGTTCCCCAGGCCGTTCTGGAGCGTGAGCACCACCGTCCGCTCGCCTATCATGGGCAGGGCATCGCGGATGGCCTTCTCCGTGGCGTAGGACTTCACTTGGATGAGCACGAGGTCCACCACGCCCACCTCAGCGTGCTTGGTCGTGGCCCTCACACGCACCACGCGGTCCCCGCTCACGCCCTTGATGTGCAAGCCGCGCTCGTTGATGGCCCTCACGTGCTCCTCCCAGATGTCCACCAGCACCACGTCCTCGCCAGCCTCGGCCAGGAGGCCGCCGAAGAGGCTTCCCATGGCGCCAGCTCCCACGACGGCTATCCTCAAGCTGTCTCCCCTGGGAGGACGGCCGTGGACAATATATATATAGGCTTCCGGGAGAAGCGGCCGTCGAGGGGCGGGTGTAAAAAGCCTACTTGTTGTAGCCCGGCACCTTCCTGCCCATCCAGAGCTCCGGCAGCA
>CAZPDR010000075.1:0-4994 GCA_964585495.1 uncultured Candidatus Bathyarchaeia archaeon | reverse complement strand
CGCGTGAGCTTGGAGCCCAGGACGTTCGTGATGCCGAGGATGGTGGCCCCCCTGGCCCTGGCGTGCTCCACGGCCGCGAGGGTATCGGCTGTCTCGCCAGATTGGCTCACGGCCAAGACGGCCGTATGAGAGTCCACGAAGTTCCCGCAGTTCTCTATGAACTCGGAGGCTATGACCGGGTGGACGGCCTTCCTGGCCAGCTTGGCCATGGCGTAGGAGGCGGCCACGCAGGCGTGGTAGGAGGTGCCGCAGGCCACCATGAAGGCCTCGCGGGCGGCTAGGAGGAGGTCCGCCATCTGGTTCAGGTAGCGCCTGTTCAGCCTGAGCGTGTTCCTGAGGCTCCTTGGCTGCTCGTGTATCTCCTTGAGCATGAAGTGCGGGTAGCCCTCCTTCTCGGCCATGTCGGCCGTCCAGTCCACCTTCCTGGGCTTGCGCCTCACGGGCTTCCCGGTCAGGAAGCGGAAGACCTGGTAGTCGCCCGCTCTTATGATGGCCATGTCCCCGTCCTCCAGGGGCACGACCACGTTCGTGTAGGGCAGGAAGGCCGGTATGTCGGAGGCCACATACATGCCATCGCGGCCCACGCCCAGGACGAGCGGGCTCTCCATCTTCACGCACACCAGGCCATCGAAGTCCACGTGCATGACCACGAGCGCGAAGGAGCCCTTCAGCCTCCTCGTGGCCTCCATGACGGCCTCCACGAAGCCCAGGCCCTTGGCCATGAACTCCTCCACCAGGTGCGGCACGACCTCCGTGTCCGTCTTGGACTTGAACACGTGCCCCCTGGCCTGGAGCTCCTCCCTCAGCTCTAGGAAGTTCTCTATGATGCCGTTGTGCACGACCGCGATGCGGCCCGTGCAGTCGGTGTGCGGGTGGGCGTTGGCCTGGGTGGGCGCGCCGTGCGTGGCCCAGCGGGTGTGCCCCATGCCTATCCGGCCCGGTAGGTCGTCCAGCCTCAGCCTCGCGTGGACGGCATCTACCTCGCCCACATCCTTCTTGATGAAAATGCGGCCCCCGTGGACCGTGGCCTCCCCGCAGGAGTCGTAGCCCCTATACTCCAGCCTCCTGAGGGCCGCTAATACCAGGGGGGCCGCTCTCCCATCCTTCAAGACACAGCCGAATATCCCGCACACTCTTCTCTTCCCTTCCCAGCCCGTCAGCTAATCGCATTTAAGCTTTTTAAGGATTAAGAGAGGGCGCCTGCCAAGAAGCCCAGCATGCCCGTGGTCATCCAGATCAGCACGGAGTTCTTCACCTTCCTGGCCTCCTCCCGCTCCGGGCGCCTGACCACCGCCAGGGAGGCCCACGCGAACCCAGCGTCCGTGAGCGCTATGAAGGGCAGGTAGGCCCAGGAGACCAGGCCGAGCAGGGGAGGGAGGGCGCTCAGCCCCACGGCCGCCAGGTAGAAGGCAGCCGCCAGGTAAGCAGCCGCCCTCACGCCCCAGCGCACGGCCACCGTCCTCACGCCGCGGGCGGCATCGCCTGGCACGTCCACTATGCCCTTGTTCACCTCCCGGCCCAGGTTGGCCAGAAAGGCTATGGTCGCGAAGATGAGCACGCGGGCCTGGGTCAGGAGCTCCGCCAGGTGGCCGAGGGCTATGAGCGCTCCGTAGAGGAAGGGGATGGCCACGCAGAAGCTCACCATCGCGTTGCCAGGCAGGCCAGTGCGCTTGCCGAGCGTTACGTATGTGTCCGCGACCAGGGCCGCCAGGAGGGCTAGGAGGAGGCATTCCAGGCTCGTGAGGAAGGCAAGGGAAAGCCCGAGGACTGTGAGGGTGCCTGAGAGGGCCAGCGCCTCCCAGGGCCTCACCAGCCCGCTCGGTATGGGCCTGCTGGGCTCGTTGATGGCATCTATCTCCCTGTCGTAGTAGTCGTTTAGCGCGTTGGATGCTGCCAGGAGGGAGGCACCGGTGGCAAACCCATAGGCCAGCTCGGCTGCCCTCTCAAGGGGGAAGCGGCCCAGGGCCACGACCGCGCCCACGAGGACGGCGAAGCCCATCATGAGGCAGTTCGGCGGCCTGACCAGCTTGATGAAGGCCAGCAGGCGCCTCGCCAGGC
This sequence comes from uncultured Candidatus Bathyarchaeia archaeon, assembly GCA_964585495.1. Classification (GTDB taxonomy): domain Archaea; phylum Thermoproteota; class Bathyarchaeia; order EX4484-135; family EX4484-135; genus EX4484-135. Next base: position 2,936 of record CAZPDR010000075.1, on the reverse strand, counting down.
GGCTGCTCAAGGCCTCACCCTCCCTGCTCGCGCTCCAGCGCCCGCTTGGGCCAGCTGGAGAGGGAGTAGTAGACCACCTCGCCACGTCTGTCCACCACCGCCAGGATGAGCTCCTTCTTCACGGCCTGAGCCCGCCTCAGGAGATCCTCAAGGACCGAGAGGCGGACGGGGGAGCCCTCCAGCAGGCCGAACACCACGTAGCGGGCCTCCTTCCTGCCGTATTCACCTCGCCCGTAGAGCCTGAAGGTTATCTCCGGGCCGAAGCCCCTCTTCACCACGTAGCCTCGCTCCCTCAGGTCCCTGTAGATGAGATACCTGGCCCAGGTGGCCTCGTCCACGCGCCTTAGCTCGGCTAGGAGCTCCTGGAAGCCCAGCTCCCTCCCGCCCTCGTCCACCACGCGGAGCCTGCCTTTCTCAAGCAGGTAGAGGGCTTCCCAGGGCTCTAGGATGAGCTTGCCCTTCCTCCTGCTCCCGAAGCCCCTCTCGGCCAGCGCATCCACGCCCTCTCCCTCCACCACCAGCCTCCCGTCCTCGTAGCGGGCCAGAGGCGGCACGCGCATCCCCACCGTAGGCAGGCGTATCTGCTGGTTCTAGCTCACCCGTAGCGGGCCAGGAGCTCCTCTGGCGTGAAGACCCCGTCCTCGGTGATGATGGCTGTTATGTAGCGCATGGGAGTGAAGTCGAAGGCGGGGTTCAGCACCTCCACGCCCTCCGGTGCGATGCGCACCCCCCTCACGTGCGTGACCTCCTCGGGCGGGCGCTCCTCTATGATCACCTCCTGGGAGCTCCGGGCCAGGTCGAGCGTGGAGGTGGGGGCGGCCACGTAGAAGGGCACCTCGTGCTCCCTGGCCAGGACCGCTATGGTGTAGGTGCCTATCTTGTTGAAGACCCCATCTCGCACGATGCGGTCAGCGCCCACGACCACTAGGTCCACCATGCCCTTGGCCATCACGTAGCCCACCATGTTGTCCGTGATGAGCACGACCGGTATGCCGTCCTTCAGGAGCTCGTAGGCCGTGAGACGGGCGCCCTGGAGGAGGGGGCGTGTCTCGGTGGCTATGACGCGCACCTCCTTGCCAGCCTCCACGGCCGCGCGGACCACGCCCAGGGCCGTGCCGTAGCCCACCGTGGCGAGGGCGCCCGCGTTGCAGTGCGTGAGGACCGTGGCCCTGTCGGGCACGAGGGCCTGGCCATGTTGGCCTATGCGCTTGTTCAAGGCCACATCCTCCTCGGCTATTCGGTTGGCCTCCTCAACCACGGCCAAGCGCACGCCCTCCACGTCCTGGCCCGAGGCAGCTGCCTCCTCAGCGCGGCTGAGGACGCGATTCACGGCCCAAAAGAGGTTCACGGCCGTGGGCCTGGTGGCCCTTATGAGCTCGGCCGCCTTCTTCAGATCGGATAAAAGGGCCTGCGGATCCTCGGCTCCCGACCTGAGCGCTGCTAGGGCTAGCCCGTAGGCGGCCACGGCCCCAAGGAGTGGCGCGCCGCGCACCCGCATGGACCTTATGGCCTCGGCCACTTCCTCAGGAGTCCTCAGCTCAAGCCATACCTCTTCGAGCGGCAGCCGCGTCTGGTCAAGTATGGTTAGCGCCTCGCCTCGCCACTCTAGGCTTCTCACCCCTCCCACTCCTCGGGAGCTCGGGGCCGTTCCCGCCTCTCTCATTTAAGGTTATCAAGACCTCGGCCATGCACCCCTCGGGCACGGGCACCTTACTACGCCAATCGCCTATGCTTATCAGGGCGAATAGGCCCGCCAGCTTAGCGCCCACCTTCCTGACCAGCTCTATCAGGGCCTTCTGGGTCTCCCCCGTGCGAATCACATCGTCCACTATGACTATCCAATCCTTCTTGCAGAGCCAGCGCTTGGGCACGTAGAGCATCTCACAGCGGCCGGAGGGCCAAGCCAGCTCGGTGGTCCAGAACTCGTCCACGCCCACCTCGCGGCTCTTCTTCGCTATGACCACGGGCACGCTCAGCCTATCCGAGAGCGTTACGGCCAGGGGTATGCCGTCCACGGCGGCCGTCAGTATCTTGTCCACGCGGGTGCCCGTTATCCTGTCGTATATCCACATGGCCATGTAGCGCCTCACGAAGGGGTCGTAAATGATGGCCGTGTTGTCGAAGAAGCCATCTCCGTTGAACCTGATGCGGTCCACGATCTCGTTCTTCAGGTTCACGCGCTTGTTCAGGAGCGACCAGAGCTCCCTGGCCCTCTCGAAGTTCGGCAGCACGTGGCCCTGGATGTAGCGGCTGAGCACCGTGGCCGGCAGGCCGGTTATCTGGCTGAGCTGGCTGTAGGTGTAGCGGTCCTTGAGGAACCTGAGGAGCTCCACCACCTCTATGCGAAACCTGAGGCGATCCATCCTTGAGCCGGCATGCTCCCGGGTCGTCCGCCTCATGATCCTCACCTCTAGGACCTATAGCTGAGCTTAATTGAGGGATATTTAGTTTTCTACTGCTGCACATGCTCATTATAAAACCAGGGCTAGGAACTAGGACGCGAGCTAAAGGAAGAAGGCCGTTTTCGGCTCCGCGCTCCTCTTTTTAAGAGGGGCCAGCGGGTGAAAATTTCACCCATCTCCTTTTAATGGGGAAGCCACGGACCGCTAGCACGTCTTCCTGCCCGCTTTCATTGGACAAGGAGGTAGATAACACAGAATTATTAAAGTCTAGGGAGCCCACGGCCTCCATCTAATCAGCCTCTTCCCCTCTCTCAAGCATAAAAGCGCTGTTTCGGACCCCTAGAAAGGCCGGGTGCTCAGTTAGGACATTTAACAGCTTAATTAACCATGCTGACCGCGCTCCTCCAGGCCATGACCGCGAAACGATTATATGCCGTGCCCTCCAAGAGGCCTCGGGGGCCCGTAGCTCAGCCTGGATAGAGCGGCGGCCTCCGGAGCCGTAGGTCCGGGGTTCAAATCCCCGCGGGCCCGCCA